>JAKFYO010000330.1 GCA_021730825.1 Hyphomicrobiales bacterium | reverse complement strand
GGAACACGACCACGCCTTGCGCTTGCAGGCACAGGAAGTCTCAGCCAGCGACGAAAAGCATTATGAGAATGTTGTCGCCGGCACCGTGCTCCGCGCGATGTTCCCCCAAGACGCCGCGCGCCGCGCATTCTTAAAAAGTGTCGGTGCTTCGACCGCGCTCGCCGCGATCTCGCAATTCTTTCCGCTCGGCATGGCAACGGAAGTTTTCGCACAAGCCAAGCCTATCGAAAAGAAAGACCTCAAGGTCGGCTTCATTCCGATCACTTGCGCGACGCCGATCATCATGGCGCATCCGCTGGGCTTCTATACGAAGCACGGCCTCAACGTCGAAGTGATCAAGACCGCGGGCTGGGCGGTGATCCGCGACAAGACCTTGAATAAAGAATACGACGCGGCACACATGCTCTCGCCGATGCCGCTCGCGATCACGCTCGGCGCAGGCGCCGCGGCGCAACCCTTTACCGCGCCGGCGATCGAAAACATCAACGGGCAGGCGATCACGCTTTCCTTGAAGCACAAAGACAAACGCGACCCGAAATCCTGGAAAGGATTCAAGTTCGCGGTGCCGTTCGACTATTCGATGCACAACTATCTGCTTCGCTATTATCTCGCGGAGCACGGCATCGATCCCGACACGGACGTGCAGATCCGCGCGGTGCCGCCGCCGGAGATGGTCGCGAACCTCCGCGCCGACAATATCGACGGCTTCCTCGGTCCCGATCCGATGAACCAGCGCGCGGTGTTCGACAATGTCGGTTTCATTCACATCCTTTCGAAGGAAATCTGGGACGGACATCCCTGCTGCGTCTTCGCGGCTTCGCAGGAATTCGTGAAAACGGCGCCGGGGACTTACGCAGCACTTCTGAAGTCGATCATCGATGCGACTGCGTTCGCCTCGAAGGCCGAGAACCGCAAGCAGATTGCGGAAGCGATTGCGCCCGCGAACTACATCAACCAGCCCGTGACCGTGCTTGAGCAAATTCTCACGGGCACTTACGCAGACGGTCTCGGCACCGTGAAGCGCGACGCCAAGCGTGTCGACTTCGATCCGTTCCCGTATGAATCCTTTGCCGTCTGGATTCTCACTCAGATGAAGCGCTGGGGCCAGATCAAAGGCGACGTGAAATACGCGGATGTTGCAAAGCAGGTCTTCCTCGCCACCGACACCACGAAGCTGATGCAGGAGGTCGGGCTGAAGCCGCCGGCATCGCCTACAAAGTCGTTCTCGGTGATGGGCAAGGTCTTCGATCCGTCGAAGCCCGACGCTTATCTCAAGAGCTTCAAGATCAGCAAAGCGTCATAACCTCATCGTCATGCCCGGCCTTGTGCCGGGCATCCACGCCTTCTCTGTAGTTTCGCAAATAAAGGCGTGGATGGTCGGGACAAGCCCGACCATGACGCGGAAAAGAAACAAATGAGCATCTCATTCCGCGCCGGCATCCTCTCGGTCCTGATCCTCGCGATCTTTCTGGTCACGTGGCACATCGCGACCAGCGGCACTGGTTCTGTCCAACAGATGGATCCCGAATACGCGAAGCTAATGGGCTTGAATGCAACGCAGGGTAAATCTGCGATGCCGGGGCCGCTACAAGTGGGCGCCACTCTCTGGCAGCATTTGACCAACCCGTTTTACGACAACGGCCCGAACGACAAGGGCCTCGGCATCCAGCTCGCTTATTCGATCGCGCGCGTGGGCCTTGGCTACTTGCTCGCGGTACTGGTCGCGATTCCGCTCGGGTTTCTGATCGGCATGTCGCAACTGATGAGTCGCGCGCTCGATCCGTTCATTCAGGTGCTCAAACCCATATCGCCGCTCGCCTGGATGCCGCTCGCGCTCTACACGATCAAGGACTCGGGCCTTTCCGCGATTTTTGTGATCTTCATCTGCTCGGTCTGGCCGATGCTGATCAATACGGCCTTCGGTGTCGCGAGCGTACGCAAGGAATGGCTGAACGTCGCGCGCACGCTGGAAGTTGGTGCATTCAAGCGCGCATTCACCGTCATTCTTCCCGCCGCAGCACCGACGATCCTGACCGGCATGCGCATTTCCATCGGCATCGCCTGGCTCGTAATTGTCGCCGCCGAAATGCTCGTGGGCGGCACCGGCATCGGCTACTTCGTCTGGAACGAGTGGAATAATCTCTCCATCACGAATGTCATCAACGCAATCCTCGTGATCGGCATCGTCGGCATGATCCTCGATCAGTTGCTCGCGCGCGCAGCCAAGCTCGTGACCTATCCGGAATAAATCATGACCGAGAAACTCATTTCGATCGAAGCGATCGCGAAGCGTTATCCCGCGCCTAACGGTGCGGAAACGACCGTGTTCGAAAATCTTTGGCTCGGCATCAATCGCGGCGAATTCGTTTGCATGATCGGCCATTCCGGCTGCGGCAAGACCACGGTGTTGAACATTCTCGCCGGTCTCGACGCGCCGTCCGAAGGCGTGGTCATCGTCGACAATCAGGCGATCGAAGGCCCGGCGCTCGACCGCGCGGTGA
>JAKFYO010000190.1 GCA_021730825.1 Hyphomicrobiales bacterium | reverse complement strand
CCGCTTCCCGCAGATCTCCGGCATGAAGCTCGTGTTCGATCCGAAACAGCCGATGCGAAAGCGCGTGATCTCGCTCGAAGTCGCCGGCAAGCCGGTGGAAATGAACCGTGTCTATCGTGTCGCGATTCTGGATTTCCTCGCGCGTGGCGGCGACGACTATGCGACGTTCCGCACGGCCAAGCGCGTGACGCCGGATGCCGACGCGCCATTACTCGCGAACGAAGTGATCGCTTACCTGAAGTCGCTTGGGACCGTGAAGACAGTTGCTGAGGACAGGATTGTTTCGCGCTGATTCTCAATCGTCATGGCCGGGCCTGTCCCGGCCATACACGTCTTAACAGCTTCGCAACGCAGAAAGGCAGGATGCCCGGCACAAGGCCAGGCATGACGAATAGGATTACCCCCGCTCGTCGGAAATCACCTTGCCGTCGTTCGGCAAGCTGCCGACCGCGACGATCTCGACGCGGCCCTTGAGCTTCGTCACCGCCTGCAAGGTAGCCGCCACCTTGTCGGGCAAATCCGCACCGCCATTGGCGCTTTCCGCGCGCAACGTCATCGCGTCCTGTTCGTTCTCGCGCGTGACGACAAGGCGAAGCTTCTGCAAGCCGGGATGCTGCTTGGAGAGCTCGGCGATCTGCTCCGGACGCACGAACATACCTTTTACTTTCGTGGTCTGATCGGCACGGCCCATCCAGCCCTTGATGCGCGCGTTCGTGCGCCCGCAGGAAGAAGTGCCTTTCATCATTGCCGAAAGATCGCCGGTCGCGAGACGAATCCAGGGATGCGTTTCGTGAAAGAAGGTGACGAGAATTTCTCCGACCTCGCCTTCGGCAACCGGGTCGCCAGTGCCGGGCCGCACGATCTCGACCAGCACGTCCTCGTTCACGATCAGGCCTTCGCGCGCGGAAGACTCATAAGCGACGACGCCGCCGTCTGCGATTGCATAAGTCTGGTACGCATCGACGCCGCGCAACTTCACTTCCGCTTGCAGCGACGGCGGGAACGCCGCACCCGAAACCAAAGCCTTCTTGATGCAGGAGACATCGCGGTTCGCGGTCTTCGCAGCATCAAGAAGAATTTTCAGAAAGTCCGGCGTGCCGGTGTAACCGGCGGGCTTCAGATGCGCGATCATCTCTAATTGTTGCTCGGTCTGACCCGGACCGGCAGGGATGACCGGACAGCCCAATGCGCGCGCGGCGGAATCGAGAATAAATCCGCCCGGCGTCATGTGATACGAGAACGTATTCAGCACGATGTCGCCGGGACGGAAGCCCGCCGCGAACAACGAACGCGCCGCGCCCCACGGATCTTTCTCGGTGCCCTCGGGCTCGAAGATCGGGCCGGGCGAGGTGAACAGTCTTCCGAACGAGGAAACCGGCGCCGGCACAAAGCCTGCGAACGGCGGCGACGCTTTTTGCATCGCAGGCAGCGCGGATTTGCGCATGACCGGCAACTTCGCGAGCGCCTCGCGCGAATTGACCGAAGCCGCATCGACGCCCTTAAGTTGCTCCTGCCAGCCGGGCGCTTTCATCGCTGCAGCGATCAGCGCAGGCAGACGCGCATTGAGGTCGCGCACGCGCTCGTCCTGCGAACGGGTTTCTTTATTGTCGTAGTGATCTGCCATTTGCGGACTTATGCCAGCCAGCGCTTGCGGCGCTTATAGTGCTTCACGTCGCGGAACGACTTGCGGCCTGCGCCGGAAACACCGAGATAAAATTCTTTCACGTCTTCGTTGTCGCGCAACGAGGCCGCGTCGCCGTCGAGCACGATACGGCCGTTCTCGAGAATGTAGCCGTATTGCGCATATTTTAGCGCCATATTGGTATTCTGCTCGGCGAGCAGGAAGGTGACGCCTTCCTTCGCGTTCAGATCGCGCACGATGTCGAAGATTTCCTCGACGATCTGCGGTGCCAGCCCCATCGAAGGTTCGTCGAGCAGAATAAGTTTCGGGCGGGACATCAGCGCCCGCCCCACCGCGCACATCTGCTGCTCGCCGCCCGAGGTATAGCCCGCGAGCGAATTCCTGCGCTCGCGTAGCCGCGGAAAATAATTGTAAACGCGTTCCATGTCGCGCTTGATCGCCGCGCGCCCATCCGGCCGGGTGAACGCGCCGGTCAAGAGATTTTCCTCAATGGTGAGATGGGCGAAGCAATGCCGCCCTTCCATCACCTGGATGCAACCCTGCCGCACGAGTTCGTTCGGCGACTGGTCGTGAATTTCCTTGCCATCGAAAATAATGGAGCCTTTCGAGACTTCGCCGCGCTCGGCATGAAGCAAGTTCGAAATCGCTTTCAGCGTTGTGGTCTTGCCCGCGCCATTCGCACCGAGGATCGCGACAATGCCTTTCTTCGGCACGTTCAGCGAAACGCCTTTCAAGACGAGGATGACATGATCGTAGATCACCTCGATATTGTTGATGGCGAGGATGTTGTCGTTGTTCTGTTGCGCGGTGGTCGCTGACATAACGGGTGATCCTGAAGAGAGAAACCCCGCCCTCCTGAGACA
>JAKFYO010000225.1 GCA_021730825.1 Hyphomicrobiales bacterium | reverse complement strand
CTCCTACGATCCTAACAAATTGTTCTCAGCTTGGTTGTCGTGCCTCAGCGTGAACGGTGTAATGGCGATCGAGTGGACGCGTGCGCATGGCATGCGTCCCTCAATTCTGGATCCGTTCAACGTCGGCCTCGACAGCCTGACGCAACTTCTCGAAAGCTTTTGCGCGGACGGAAAATTCAAGCTGTTGCCGCTTCTGACCGATTTGCCTGTTCGGAGTATCGGCCAGACGTTTCTGCTCGTGCAGCGCGTCCGTTAATCCCGGCCGTAGTCGCGCCGCACCGCGCCTGCGACCTTCTCGAACGAACCAGCGACAAGCTCCGCGATCAACACACGGTCCGGATCGACCGGCCCCGGCAGCTTGACGCGGCCATGCTCGACTTTTTTGAAACCGAGACGGCCGTAATATGGCTCGTCGCCGACAAGCAGGATCAGTTTCACGCCGTCGTTCTTCGCGGCCTTCATTGAGGCTTCCATCAGCGCGCGGCCGACGCCGCGGCTTCTGAACGGCGGCTCCACCGTAAGCGGACCCAGCAGCACCGCTTTCTCGCCGCCAATGGTGATCGGCGTCAGCCGTACCGAGCCAACCAGAAGCGTGCCGATCCGCGCGGTATAGGAAAGCTCGCGCCTGTGCGCGACGCCCTCGCGCAGCCGGTATGCCGAACGCGCGAAGCGGCCCGGACCGAAGGTCCGTTCCGAAAGTTTCTCGATCGCGGGGTCGTCTTCCGGCGTTTCGGGCTGAATGTTGAGCGACAGATCGGCCAAGGCGCTTAATTCCACTGAAATCGGCGCGCCGAATACCACGGCGGCGGAAGCCGGTCCAATGACGGCGCGTTTGCAAATGTGTATTGCGCGCCATGTTTCGCCGGAATTCGCCGCGAAGAAACGAGAAGACAGCCTAACTACCACTGTTGCGGCACAGCGGCGGCTTCCGTCACTTCGGCAAGCCGCTTGCGCGTCGATTGCGTGGTGCCGTCCGGCAGTGCGTCGAGCGGGAAGAACTTCGCTTCCTGAATTTCAAAACTCGGCGCCAACGGCCCGCCATACTCGAACGCGCGGACAACATAAACCGCGACATGATCGCGCGCGGAAGCATTCGTGTTCTGGAACAGCCCGTGCAGCACAGGCTTGCCCGTCACGCGGACGTTGCCCTCTTCCATCAGTTCCTTGGCAAGCGCTTCCTCGAAGGTCTCGCCCGGCTCCACGCCGCCACCCGGCAGATGCCAGCCCGGCGTATAGCCATGGCGCACGAGCAATACCTCGTTGTCGCGCAGCACCACGCCACGCACGCCGAGCGTCATGCCGCGCTTCATGCGCCAATAGAGATGAAGGAATCGCCGGATCATGTTCCGCTTATAGCAAAGCCGTTTGCGCGGCGGGCATTCTTGGCTAGACAGGATGCATGTTCACCCTCGCCCATCTTTCCGACCCGCATCTGTCGCCAATGCCGCGCCCCAGACTGCGCGAGTTGATGGGAA
This sequence comes from Hyphomicrobiales bacterium, assembly GCA_021730825.1. Taxonomy (GTDB): domain Bacteria; phylum Pseudomonadota; class Alphaproteobacteria; order Rhizobiales; family Xanthobacteraceae. Next base: position 1,037 of record JAKFYO010000225.1, on the reverse strand, counting down.
AACGCGCGGTCGGTTATTTCAACTGGCGCACGAACCGCGGCGCGCATCACAGCGTGGACAGCCTCAGCGCGCTGGTCGCCAACATGAAGGCGCGCGGCTTCGACCACCTTGCAGTGACCGGCGATCTCGTAAATCTCGGCCTGCCCGACGAGTACGGATTGGCGCATCGTTTTCTGGAAAGCCTCGGGCCGGGCGATCGTGTCTCGATGGTGCCCGGCAATCATGACGCCTATGTGCGCGGCACCGCGCTCCTGCACATCGACATGTGGAAGGACTACATCGCAGGCGATGAGCCCGCGCAAGACTCCGGCATCGCGGACGCGGCCTTTCCCTATCTCCGCCGTCGCGGCGATCTCGCGATCATCGGACTTTCGACCGCAATCCCGACCGCGCCGTTTCTCGCCACCGGCAAACTCGGCAAGGCGCAGTTGCTCGAATTCGAGCGGCTCCTGAAAATCGCAAAGGGCGAAAATCGTTTTCGCGTAGTGCTTATTCATCATCCGCCGGCGGGCCGCCATTCGCCGCATGAAATCCTGACCGATGCGAAAGCGTTCTGCGCGATCGTTGCGCGCGAAGGCGCGGAACTTGTTCTCCATGGCCACAAGCACAAGGCGCTTCTGCACAAGATCAACGGCCCGGATGGAAACGTGAATGTCGTCGGCGTGCCTTCGGCATCGAACCCCGGCAGCGATCCCGCGCGTGGCGGCGCGTATAACCTCTATCGCGTCAGCGGAAAGACCGGCGCGTGGTCCTGCGAAATGGAAAGCTACGGCTTTGCCCCCGACGGCGGCGCCATCAAAAAAATCAGAAGCACGATGCTGCTCTGATCAGGGGTTGGCCGCAAACCACACCGCAGCGAACAGCGCCGCCGCTCCGGCAAGTGCGCCAAGCACGAAGGCCGCGAACACCGCGCCGCGATTTTTCGCAGGCAACTCTTCTTCGATTTCGGTCGAGGCAAGCGCCTGCTCGCGGGCAACCATCCGCCGCGCGACGTAGCGCGTAATCGCTTCCTGCATCGGCGGCACTTCGGTGCTTTC
>JAKFYO010000156.1 GCA_021730825.1 Hyphomicrobiales bacterium | reverse complement strand
GGGGTCAGCATCCAGCATAGCGCGAAGACTTCGAGCGGGCCCGGCACGCCGCGCCAGGCCAGAAAAACCGGAAACACTGCAAGCGCGGAAAGGCCGACAAAAAGCCGGGTAGCGAAGAACGCGCGGTGACGCGCCGCGGTCAAACTGTCTTGCCGCGCGCTTTGGTGCACGAGCGCGTCTAGAAATGCGCGGATGGGCGCGAACATGGAACTGCTACGCAACTTTACTTTCGCGGCGCGTTTCAGAACCCGAGTTCCGCGCCGTCCCCTCGCCTGTTGATGACAAGAGTAAAAGTGCGCACTTAAGCGAACCCTAAATTCGGCCAGAGAACAGGTCCCATAAGCGGCGAGAAGCCCTTATTTGGCAGCGCTTTCTACGCTTCCCGGCGGCATGGTGAACGATCCCTTTCCATGCGTGGTTTTCGTTCTCTTATTGTCCCGAAATTGAAGAAACCCTTGCCGCGACAGGCAGCGAATAGTTTCGAAACCATCTCCCGAATTTCTCGCATTCGATGCGAATCTTCGTCGAAGGCCGAACGGTTCTTTGAAGGCTCCCGGCGTAGGTTCGTCCATGACGCGGCAGATAAGCCGCGCGGGGACTACGGGCGTCATGTTCTTTCTCTTGCGGGTAGCCTTCTGGCTTTCCATCGTCGTCGTGCTTCTGCCGGCCGGGCCGAAATCGGACCCGAATGCCCCGGTAGTCGGTACGTTCGAAGCGATCAGCGCGGCGCAGGCCGCGTTGAAGGACGCGCGCGGCTTCTGTGCACGCGAGCCGGAAGCCTGCACGATCGGCTCCAACGCACTTCAGGTCTTCGGCCAGAAAGCGCAGAACGGCGCGAAGATGCTCTACGAGTTCCTCTCGTCGAGTTCGCCCGACTCCAATTCGAAGCACGACGGCCCGACCGGCTCCACGCCGCGGCCCGGCCGCGACACCTTGACCGCCGAGGATCGCGAACTGCCGTGGATGTTGCCGCAGAAGACCTCCGGCCCGCAGCTTCCGCCGCGCCGCGCAGGCTGATTTCCCGAAAATTGTGCCTTTTGCGCGAGCCGCCTATATCTAGGCTTGCATGAACGAACGCATCGAAAAAATCGTCGAAGACTTCGAACTGCTCGAAAGCTGGGACGACCGCTATCGCTACGTGATCGAGCTTGGCCGCAAGCTGCCGGAACTTCCGGCAGAGGATCATGTCGACACGAATAAAGTGCAGGGCTGCGCAAGCCAGGTCTGGCTCACGAGCGAGCGGCAACCCGGCAATGCGATTTCGTTTCAAGGCGACAGCGACGCGCACATCGTGAAGGGGCTGATCGCGATCTTGTTTGCGCTCTATTCCGGCGAGAACGCCAAGACCATCGTCGAGACGGATGCGAATGCCGTCTTCAACCAGCTCGGCCTTGGCGAGCATCTTACGCCGCAACGCTCGAACGGTTTTCGTTCGATGGTCGAGCGCATGAAGCGCGACGCACAGGCAGCGCTCGCGGGCTAATCCCGATAGGCGTCCATCGTCGGCCGCGCATCCTCGGCTTGCCACGCACGCAGCGGAGCGCGCGATCTGCCGCTGATTTTCTCGGCAATGTTGTAATGACGCGCGAGACGATCGAGGGCGAGGCCGAGTACGACCTTCGACGTGCGCCGCGGCCAGCCGCGCTCGCGTTCGACGGTCTCCAGCCCTTTCAGAAAACAACAGACATCGAGCAGCAAGCCGGAGAATTCGGGCCCCACGCTATCCAGCGCGAGATTCACGCGCTCCTTGGCCGCAATCACCAGATCCGAGAAATTCATCCCGTTGTCGCTGCCGCTGCGCCGGCCATGGGTAACGGGTGCCGCGAAATTCGCGCCGGTCCGGGGCGTCATCGCGGCGCGGGTGAAATCCGCGCGCAACCGCTCACCAGCCGCGAATTGGGCCCGGTCGATCATCGGCTTTCCGCTCGTGTCCTTGCGCCGCGCAAGCCACGCCAATGGGCTTTCGCTTTCGTTGACGAGCAACGCGTCCGGCGCGATGCGTGCCTGTTCGTTTCCCGCGCGTGTTACACCATGCTGCGAATGAAAATCTGTGGCACCTTTCTTTCTTGCCTTCATCGCGCGGCCCCGCAAATCGCGCGCAGCAATTCTTCAAGTTCGATCAGTTCCGCATCGAACTTGCGATCATCGCGGCGGTCTTCGATCAGGCGGCAGGCGTGCGCCGCCGTGGTGCGGTCGCGGCCGAAATATTCGGCGACCTTCGTGAGCGGCAGCCCCGCTGCCGTGTGCGCGAGATACATTCCGATCTGACGCGCGGTCGAGACACGCCGCGACGAGCGGCGGATCGAGACGATCTCTGAAGCTGAGACACCGGAACTGCTCGCCGCGAGCCGCGCCGCCAGCGCGCAAGTTATCTCAAACGGTATCGAGGTATCGCGAGCCGCCGCCAGAAACGCATGCATTCCGCCATTCTCCCTTGATAGGAATATATACTTATCATAGGGATTGCGGCCAGAGCGGGGAAATTCCGATTTCGAGACAGGATTACCAAATCGAGAATAC
>JAKFYO010000329.1 GCA_021730825.1 Hyphomicrobiales bacterium | reverse complement strand
GTGGATGGTGATTTTCCCCGGTGTCGCGATCAGTCTCGCTGTGTTCGCCTTCAATTTATTCGGCGACTCTTTGCGCGACTATCTCGACCCGCGCTTCAAGACGTAATTTGCCTTAGCGCGCCGCGAGAAAGGCCCGTACGGCTTGGTTGAAGCCCTTGGGATACTGAAGCAGTGCGAAGTGGCTGACACCGCGCAGCAATACGAATTTCGCATTCGGAATCTGCTTCGCCAGTTCCTCGCTATGCGTACGGCGGATTACTTCGTCATGCTCGGCATGGAAAATAGCGGTCCGGACTTTTATCGCGGCGAGGTCTTTCGGCGTAAGCGTAGGCTGCGTCTTCCACATGGCGGATAGCAGCTGAAATACTTTGCCGTGCCTCTTCGGGTGAGGCGATAGCCGCTGATATTCCGCGAGGGTCGTGGCGCCATAACCCTGCATGGTCGATGGATTGGTATTGGGCTGATAGCCTGCAGGAGTGGCGTTGCCGGCGAATGCAACAAGCGCCGTGATGCGTTTCGGATACCGGAGTGCCAGATAGAAGCCAATGTTCGCGCCGTCGCTCCAGCCCACGACCGAAACCTGTTCGACGCTGAGTTGATCGAGTACGGCAATTGCGTCCTGCGCCATTTGCTCATAGGAGATCGCAGAAGCATCATTCGTGCTGCGGCCCTGTCCGCGGCAATCGAACACGATTACGCGATAATCGCGCATCAGGTCTCGTATCAGATGCCCCCAGTAGTCCGAGCTGCCGCCACCGCCGTGCAATAGCAAAACCGCCGGCTTCTTCTCGTCGCCATAGCTTGCGTACCAGAGTAACGCGTCCTTGCGATCAACGTGTCCGCCACTGGTCTGATCGGGAAGCGCCGGCGTTGGTGGGACGGAGAGCCATCTTTGTTGCGCTTCAGCCATTGCCGGTAACAGAAAAAATGCGAGACAAAGCAGGCGCGCGAACACGCCCAATTCAATACGCCTTCGCAAACGTACAGACATTCACGTTGCCATGCTGCTTTTGCATTTCGAGCCCGATTTCGGTCTCCGAAAGACAATAGGAGAGAGCGATATCGGAACGCAAACGGCAACAAAAAAAGCGCGGCTCGAAAGCCGCGCCTTCTCCGGGATTGATAGTTCTTAGAACTTCCAGCCCATCATCGAGCCCATCATTGATCCCATGTACGGCTTTACTTCCATGCTGCCGCGGAAAATCATTTCCAGTGCGACATAGAGGATGACCGCGAGACCGACATAAGCAATCCAGCGGTATTTTTGCAGCAGGTTCGCGATAAACGAAGCGGCGATGCCCATGAGCGCGATCGAAAGCGCAAGGCCGAAGACGAGCACCCACGGGTGATCGCGCGCGGCGCCCGCGACTGCGAGCACGTTGTCGAGCGACATGGTGATGTCTGCGACGACGATCTGCCACGCGGCCTGGGCGAAGGACTTGCGCGGTGCGCCGCCGATGTGACCGTCCTTGTTGGTATCTTCGCCGCTGACCGCTTCGAGCGCATTGTGATGCTCATGCGCCGACGTGCGCAGTTCGCGCCACATTTTCCAGCATACCCACAGGAGCAAGATGCCGCCTGCGAGCAGGAGGCCGACGATCGCAAGCAACTGCGCCGTGATTGCCGCGAAGCCGATGCGAAGCACGGTCGCGGCGATGATGCCAAACAGAATTGCTTTTGCGCGCTGTTCTTTCGGTAGACCCGCGGCGGCGAGACCGATGACGATCGCATTGTCGCCCGCAAGCACGAGGTCGATCATGATGACCTGGCCGAGCGCTACCCACGCGTCCCAGGGCATAATGGCTGTAAGGAAGTTCACGCGACGCCTCCCTCATTTCGAGAGGCAGGCTTAAACAGGCGTCGTTCTTCGTAGTCGTACGATAATAGGTCCACGGACCCTCTCCTTATTTAAGACCGACATCGCAGTTCGGATGAACTGCCAGAGGGGCCCGGTCTACGTTATGAAATGTGTGGCTATCTCGTTGCGCTCATCCCGAAGAGTTCGAGAACGGCGAGTGGCTCCGACATAGCGCCGGCGCCGATGCCGATAAAAGCGAACATGCCTGCGAGATCCCAGAAAGTCAGTCCCTGCGAGCGGTAATTGACGCGCGCGCGGTAGGCATAGAATGCGACCGCAAACGCAAGCATGATCGAAACGAGGCTCGCAGCCGGAAGCGCGACCGCTTTCGGCGCGAACAATGCAACGAGCGCGGCTGGCAGCGCCCCCAGGACGAACAGCACCCGAAGCCGCGTGCGCGAGTTGCGGACTTCATTGGCGGTGTCGCGGCGGACAGGCTCAAGGCCCGAGAGAGACATCATCAATTCCTGACGAACAGCCCGCAACATTGCGGGGGACGGGGGTCAGGAATCGAAATTAGATAGCCAGACGAAACGGGAGTATTCGTAGAAAACCCAGCGTAATTCTACGGTATGACGCGACCCAACTTAATTGCCTGCCGCACCAGCACGGCCACGCTCTGGGCCTGCATCTTTTCCATGATTTCAGCGCGATAGCTTTCGAC
>JAKFYO010000097.1 GCA_021730825.1 Hyphomicrobiales bacterium | reverse complement strand
ACCGTTGCCGTGCACGCGATACTTGAACGAGGTGAGCTGTTCGACGCCGACCGGCCCGCGCGCATGCATGCGCCCCGTTGCAATCCCGATCTCGGCGCCGAAGCCGAACTCGCCGCCGTCCGCAAATTGGGTGGAGGCGTTATGCAGCACGATCGCGGAGTCGACTTCGCGCAGGAACACTTCCGCTTCGGAGGGATCGTCGGTAACGATCGCATCGGTATGCTGCGAGCCGTATTTTGCGATGTGATCCATCGCCGCCTGCAAGCCATCGACGACTTTCACCGCGATGATCTTATCGAGATATTCGGTGTACCAGTCTTCTTCGGTCGTGGCTTTGACGCGCTTGTCGATGGCGCGCGTTGCATCGTCGCCGCGTACTTCGCAGCCTGCGTCTAACAGCATTTCAACGAGCGGCTTCAGGTGCGTGGGTGCCGCCTTCTTGTCGATGAGCAAGGTTTCCGCCGCGCCGCAGACACCAGTGCGCCGCATCTTCGCGTTAAAAACAATGCTCTTAGCCATGTCGAGATCGGCGGCGGCGTGGACGTAAACGTGACACACGCCTTCAAGATGCGCGAAGACGGGAACACGCGCTTCGCTCTGCACGCGCGCGACCAGACTTTTTCCGCCGCGCGGCACCACGACGTCGATGTTGCCGTTCAAGCCTGAGAGCAACTCGCCGACGGCGGCGCGGTCGGTGGTAGGCACCAACTGGATCGCATCTTCCGGCAAGCCTGCTTCTTTCAAGCCAGCGACGAGGCACTCGTGAATTGCTAGGCTCGAATGAAAGCTGTCGGAGCCGCCGCGCAGGATCACGGCGTTGCCTGCTTTGAGGCAAAGCGAACCGGCGTCCGCCGTTACATTCGGGCGGCTTTCGTAGATTACGGCAACAACGCCAAGCGGCGTACGCACGCGCTGGAACATCAGGCCGTTCGGCTGCTGCCAGTCTGCAATCACTTCACCGACGGGATCGGGCAGGAGCGCCACCTGCTCGATGCCTGCTGCGATCGCATCGACAGATTTATCGGTGAGCGTGAGGCGGTCGAGGAAGGCGTCGATGATGTTCTGCTTCTTTGCGGCGTCCAAGTCTTTTGCGTTGGCTTCTAAAATCTTCGCCTTGTTCGCGCGGATCGCTTTGCCCGCCGCTTCCAGCGCATTTGCTTTCTGTGCTGCCTCGGCAAGACTGAGCGCACGTGCGGCTTTACGCGCACGCACGCCGATGTCGCGCATCATTGCTGCTACATCGCTGGTCTCGTGCCGGTTCATCTCACTCTCCCGCCATCGCGAGATCATCGCGATGGATCATGGCAGCGCGGCCTTCGTAACCAAGAATAAGTACGATCTCGTTCGTGGACTTCTTCACGATCTTGGCTGCGTCTTCGGAATCATATGCCACGAGCCCGCGTGCAATCTCTTCGCCGTCCGGTCCACGCACCAAGACGGCATCGCCGCGCGCAAACTCGCCGGAGACTTTTACCACACCCGCAGGGAGCAGGCTTTTCCCGTTTCGGAGCGCTGCCACGGCACCGCCATCGACATGAATGATGCCACGCGGCTCGAGATTGCCGACGATCCATTTCTTGCGCGCGGTCACCGGGTTCGCCGGCGTCAAAAACCAGGTGCAGGCTTCGCCGTTTGCGATGGCCCGGAGCGGATGAACTTTGCGCCCTGACGCGATGATCATGTGCGCGCCGGCGAGCGTCGCGATTTTAGCGGCCTCCACCTTGGTGACCATGCCGCCGCGTGAGAGCTCGGAGCCGGCGGCACCCGCCATGCTTTCGATATCGGCTGTGATGCGCGGAATGATCGGTATCAGCTTCGCGTCCTTATTCAAGTGAGGAGGTGCGTCGTAGAAGCCATCGATGTCGGAGAAGAGAATGAGTAAGTCCGCACCGATCATGCTTGCCACACGTGCTGCCAGCCGGTCGTTGTCGCCGTAGCGGATTTCGGAGGTCGCGACGGTATCGTTCTCATTGATGACCGGGATCGCCTTGATATCGAGGAGCTTGCCGATGGTGGCGCGCGCGTTCAGATAATTACGGCGCTCCTCTGTGTCTTTAAGCGTGAGCAACACCTGGCCCGCGACGAGCCCGACCTTGCCGAGTGCTTCGCTCCATGCGCGCGCGAGCGCGATCTGGCCGACGGCCGCGGCGGCCTGGCTCTCTTCGAGTTTCAGCGCGCCTTTTGCGAATTGCAGTACGGTACGGCCGAGCGCGATTGCGCCGGAGGAAACGACGACGATTTGCGCGCCGGCTTTCGCGCGCTCGGCGAGATCCTCGGCCAGCGCAATCAGCCAATCAGCATGCAGCTCGCCGCGTTCGGCGTTGACGAGCAACGACGAACCAACCTTCACGACGATGCGTTTGAAGCTTTTAAGCCCCGGCGTTACGGACGCCATCGTTACGGACGCCATGCAGCGCTCTTCTCGGATTTATTCTTCGCCGTGCTTGCACGCGCCGCGATTTTGAAGATTTCGCGCAGTGCTTCGGTGACTCCCTGCGCGAAATCTTCAAAATCGCGGCGCGT
>JAKFYO010000245.1 GCA_021730825.1 Hyphomicrobiales bacterium | reverse complement strand
GCGGCTCTGCGCGCCATCGAGCGCGGCCTTGACCGTGCTCTGCCCCGAAAGTGCCGACTGAATTGCCGTTGCCATCGTATCGCCGACCGCCGGCCACTGCGGAACGCGCGGACGCCAATCGACGTCGGTGTCGCTCTGGAGTGCTTCCATCGAGACGTTGACGAAGTTGTCGCCGAAGCCGTTCAGGAGCTTCACGTATTCGGCGTCCTTCCAGACCGACGCGCGGTTTGCGCCGGAACGTTTGGTGGGACCTGCGAACTTGTGCGCAGTGCGCGCCTGCGTTTCCACACTTGCCGCCCACTGGATAAACAGCCAGGTCGCCTTCTTCTTCTTGTCGGAAAGCGCGGAGTTGATCGGGAAGCCCCAGTTCCAGATCGAGCTGACGCGCTTACCGGTCGGGCCCTTGGGCCAGCGTGCATAAGCAACCTTGCCGATCACCTTAGACTTGTCCGGGTTGTTGACGACCGAGGCCGACGAATGGGCGTCGATGTAGCTGCCGAGCGTGCCCTGCGAGAAGGCGTCGGCAATGTCCGGCCAGTTCCAGTTCGATGCGGCGTTCGGCGCGTACTTGCGCATCAGATCGACGTAATACGAAAGCGCGGCCTCCGCTTCCGGTCCATTGACGGTGAGCTTACCGCCTTTAAACCAGTCACCGCCGAATTCGCGGAACAGCGAAGGATAGATGTACATATTCTGACCGGCACCCGCGACACCGCGAAGCGCGGCACCCCACACGCGGCTGTCGGGCGCGTGAACGGCGGCTGCGTTCTTCATGTAATCTTCGAGCGTGTCGGCGGCTTTGAGACCTTTCGCTTCGTAAAGATCTTTGCGGTAGACCTGAATCGTGACTTCGCCGTCATAAGGCATGCCGTACAGCTTGCCATTGACGCTATTCGCGCCACGCCACGCCGCGAAGATATCGTCGGCGTTGAACCAGTTCTTGTCGGTGAGCGAAGCGTCGTTGAGATAGGTATCGAGTTCGTCGACCCACTTGTTCGCTGCATAGAGCGAGTAATACATCGGGTCCGTGGCAGACGTCGCGTAAGTTGCCGTTTTCGATGTGAGATCGATCACGCTCTTCTGGCGGATCTGCGCGGGCGGCACTTTTTCGAAGCGAACGTCGATGCCGGTGAGCGCTTTGAACTGCGGCTCGAGCGAAATCAGGTTGTCGAAATAGCTTGCCGGAATCACGGAGACGGTGATGGTTTCGCCTTCGGTCTGGCGCCAATTGATTTTCGCAGATTGATAGGCACCAAGATTAGCTTCTTGTGCGTTGGCATGTCGCAGAATGGCCGGACCGAAACCGATCAGGGCCGCCGCAGCCGTACTCGTTTTCAGGAACGTTCTTCGCGTGGGCTTATTGAACGACTTCATTTCCTGTCCTCCCTGGTCCCGGCTTTACCGCCGGTTAAGTAAGGACGTTTCTGGAAATGTTATAACAAGTCAAGCTACTTGGTTTGCGCCGCAACAGCCGCTCGGAAGTTTCGAGATCAAGTTATCGCAGCCATTGGCTCAGCGGCCCGTAGTTTCGAATATCTGGAATCTCTCCCAACCCCGGTGCATCGCTCAGCGTGCAGTAACCGTCTTCGATCTTGCGAACGTCTCCAGACAACTCATCTCGAAGCGGGTTAGGATTCGCATCGATTTCAAGCAGCCCGTTTCCGCCAGCCGCGGCAAGCAAGTGCGCTGATGCGAGCAATCCAACCCCGCCGCCTAACCAATGCGGACAGTAGGTCAACCCCGCCGCATTCGCGCGATCGGCGACGTCGAGACAGCGCGAAAATCCTCCCCACTTGCCGAGATCGGGCTGCACAAACGAAAGCGTCTGCGATGCGATGGCTGCGTCATACGCCGCATCACCCAGAAGATTTTCGCCGGCCGCAAGCGGGATTTTCGTGGCCTGTTTCAGATCGGCCCAGACGTTCCATCCTTGATCGGCACGAATAGGCTCCTCGAGCCAGCGTAATGAAAATTCTTCCAACATGGGCGCGGCCTCGCGCGCCTGTGCCAAGTTCCATGCCTGATTGGCATCGGCCATCAACGCCCCGTCGCCGCCGAGTGCCGCACGCATGGCTTTAAGATTTGCAACGTCGCGCTCAATGCCAAAGCCTACCTTCAGCTTGAAATTGCGATGCCCTTCACGCTGCCTTCTGAGTGCGAGCTTTTCCGGCTGATCCGGATTAAGTCCGCTCGCGTAGGCGACGATCTTTGCAGACGAACCGCCGAGCAACCGCCATAGCGGCTGTCCAAGCTTGCGCGCCGACAGATCCCAAAGCGCGATGTCGATGCCGGCAATCGACTGGGCGAGCGGCCCGTGCTCGCCGGTTTGAATTGCGAGCACCGCCATCGCATCCGTCATATCTTCGAACGCGGCTGACGGCGTTTCGAAACACTTGCCGACAAGCCGCGGCGCCAAAGCGGATTCGATCAGCCGCGCGCGATGCTCTGCGCCTACGGTTGGAAAATTACACCACACCTCGCCCCAACCGACCCTACCATCTTGATCTGTAACGCGGACGAACAGCGC
>JAKFYO010000049.1 GCA_021730825.1 Hyphomicrobiales bacterium | reverse complement strand
AATTTCCCGGCCTCTTCCAAAACCGACTGCACGAGGTCCAGCGAGAGATCGGCCTGCGCGCCCTTTCCCGCGATCTGGTTCAGGCTGGTGCAGTGATCGAGAAAAAACAGCGTCTCGGAAACCGGCGCGCGATAGGTCATCGTCTCACTCCCGCTTTTTTCAGGCCGCTTGAGCTTCGCGCGCCACAAGGCCATACCGGCCATTCTTTAGAATTACAGTGGCCAAGGCAGCCGGACCCGTCAACGTGAGCCGCGACAGCACCAAGAAAGACACGCGAATCCTGCGCGCGGACGCTGCGGCAATCGCGGACGCTGCCGCCGTTTTACGCGCCGGCGGGCTCGCCGCTTTTCCAACCGAAACGGTCTATGGCTTGGGGGCGCGGGCTGACGATCCGCGCGCAGTTGCGGCCCTCTATGCGGCGAAGGGGCGGCCTTCTTTCAATCCGTTGATCGCGCATGCGCGCGACGTAAACGCCGCGAAGCAGATTGGCGACTTCAATGATGCGGCTTTGAAACTCGCAGAGGCGTTCTGGCCGGGGCCGCTCACGATCGTCGTGAAGGCCACTTCGAATGAATCCGTGTGCGAACTTGCACGCGCGGGGCTGGATACGGTCGCGATCCGCGTACCCTCCCATGAAGTCGCGCAGGCGCTGCTCGCGTCGGTCGATTTTCCTATCGTTGCGCCAAGCGCGAACCGTTCGGGTCATGTTTCACCGACTACCGCCCAGCATGTTGCAGACGACCTTTCGGGAAAGGTCGATCTCATTCTTGACGGCGGTGCCAGCCAGGGCGGCATCGAATCCACGATCGTGGATCTTTCGAGCGGCACGCCGCGCCTGCTTCGCAGCGGCGGTATTGCGCGTAACGAGATCGAAAAAATCACAGGGCCGCTCGCCAGCGCAAACAAAGATGAAGTTTACGCGCCCGGCATGATGGCGGCGCACTATGCGCCAAAGGCCAAGCTGCGCCTCGGCGCATCGGACGCAAATACCAGCGAGGCCTATCTCGCTTTCGGCCCGGTCCCGGCTAGCGCACAAGGCGCGAAAAAAATCCTGAATTTATCCTGTAGCGGAAATCTCACGGAAGCCGCCGCCAACCTCTACGCTTATCTTCGCGCGCTCGACGCGAGCGGCGTGGAAGGAATTGCGGTGGCCGCCGTTCCGGGCGAAGGTCTGGGCGAAGCTATCCGGGACCGGCTCGCGCGGGCCGCAGCGCCGAAATGAAGAAGAAAAAGAAAACCGCCAGCGTCTCCAGCGAGGCAGCGCTTTCGCGCTTCGTCAAAATCGTCGGCGAGAAGAACGCGGTTCGCGGCGAAGACATGACGCCATTCCTGCGCGAACAACGCGATCTCTATCGCGGCAAGGCAGCGATCGTGCTGAAGCCCGCAAATACGGAAGAAGTCGCAAAAATTCTTGCGCTCGCAGACAAGACGAAGACTGCCATCGTCCCGCAGGGCGGCAACACCGGCCTCGTCGGCGGACAGACCTCGTTCGACAAGAACGCGATCATCGTTTCGACCGCGCGCATGAACAAAATCCGCGAGGTCGACGCGGACTCCAACACAATGACGGTCGAGAGCGGCGTGATTTTACAGAACGCGCAGGAAACAGCGAGCAAACATGACAGGCTGTTTCCACTCTCGCTCGGCGCAGAAGGCTCCTGCACCATCGGCGGCAATCTTTCGACCAATGCCGGCGGCACGCAGGTGCTCGCTTACGGCAATGCGCGCGATCTCGTGCTCGGGATCGAGGTCGTGCTTGCAGGCGGTAAAATTCTGCGCGGACTGCGTAAGCTGAAGAAAGACAATACCGGCTACGATTTGCGGCATCTCTTCATGGGCGCGGAAGGCACGCTCGGTATCATCACAGCGGCAGTGCTGAAGCTCTTTCCCGCGCCGCGCGCGATCTCGACCGCGTGGATCGGCGTGCCGTCACCGGACGCCGCGTTGTCATTGCTCAATCTCGCGCTTGCCCGCGCCGGCAGCTCGCTCACCAGCTTTGAAATCATGCCGCGCATCGCGCTCGAGTTCGATCTGCGGCATTTGCCCGGTGCGCGCGATCCGCTCAGCAGTCCATATCCCTGGTATGTGCTCGCGGAAATTTTCGGCGACGACGAGACGCGCACGCGCGAATTAATGGAGTCGCTGCTTGCCGACGGGATGGAAAAAGAGCTCGTCGTGGACGCGACAATTTCCGAAAGCCGCGAACAACGCAACCAGCTCTGGAAACTACGCACCGCGATGTCGGATGTGCAGAAGCCCGAGGGCGGCTCGATCAAGCATGACATCTCGGTGCCGGTCTCATCGGTGCCGGCTTTCGTGAAGGAAGCAACCGCAAAGGTCGAGCAGATGATACCGGGTGCCCGCGTGGTCGCGTTTGGCCATCTCGGCGACGGCAATCTGCATTACAACGTGAGCCAGCCGGTCGGCGCCGACAAAGCGAAGTTCATGGCGAAGTGGGAAGCCGTGAACGACGCCGTGCATACGATAGTCACGAAATACGAAGGTTCGATTTCCGCGGAACACGGCATCGGTCT
>JAKFYO010000312.1 GCA_021730825.1 Hyphomicrobiales bacterium | reverse complement strand
TGGCCTCGTGCGCTGGAACGGCGAGCCGGTAGCAAAGCTAATCGCCGGCGATGTCGCGATGAAGCCCCGCACCCAGTTGATCGCGGACGAGCAGCTGACCGGGCCTTCGCGAGACAAGGTTGCCGCGCGCATCGACCGCTGGCTCGATGCGCATATCGAGAAGCTACTCGGACCCCTGAATGCGCTGACGAAGGCCGAAGACGTCACTGGCGTCGCGCGCGGTGTCGCCTTCCAGCTTGTCGAAACGCTCGGCGTACTGGATCGCGAGACGGTCGCCGACGACGTGAAGGGCCTCGATCAGGAGGCGCGGGGACAGCTCCGCAAATACGGCGTGCGCTTCGGCGCCTATCACATCCATATCCCGGCACTGCTCAAGCCCGCGCATCGTCAGCTCGCGCTGATTCTATGGTCGCTAAAACATGGCGGGCTTACGCAAAAAGGCATGAGCGAATTGCCTGCACTTGCCTCGTCGGGCCGCACTTCGATTCCGAACGACAAGGAAATTCCGAAATCGCTTTATCGCGCCGCCGGCTATCGCGTGGCGGGCACGCGTGCAGTCCGCGTCGATATCCTGGAGCGCCTCGCCGATCTCATTCGACCGGCGATTGCCTGGAAACCCAATGCTCCCGGCGAAAAGCCCGCGGGCGCGATCGACGGCTTCGGCTTCACGGTCTCGGTCGGCATGACATCGCTGGTCGGCTGCGCCGGCGAGGATTTCGCTTCGATCCTGAAAGCGCTGGGCTATCGCATGGATCGCCGCCCCGCGCCCGCTGAAGCGAAAGCAGAAGAACCGAAATCCGAAACTTCGTCTGAGGCTGCGGTGACGGAAACCACCGAAACGCCAGCAGACGCGAACCCGACGCTCGACACAACCGAAGCCGTTGCGACAGCGGAAGCACCAGCCGAAGCGGAAGCTCCCGCACCTTCAGACGCTGCTGCCCCCGCTGCGGAAGTGCCGATGATCGAAGTCTGGCGTCCGGGCCGTCCGCGTCCTGAGCGCAAGCCGGAAAGAAATCGCGCGCCGCGCAAGGAAGCAGCAAAGACCGACGGGACGCCGGCTCAGGAAGGAGCTTCCGCGAACACGAACGAGCGTCCGCGCCGGGAACATCGCGACAAGCGCGGCAAGGATCGCGGAAAAGACCGCAACAAGAATCACGGCAAGCGCGAGCAGACGAACTTCAAGCCGCGTCCCGAGCGCCGCGAAAAACCGATCGACCCCAACTCTCCCTTCGCATCGCTGATGGCACTTAAGGAAAAGCTTGAGGCCGACAAGAAGAGCAAGGGTTGAGCGCGAGCGAGGCGCCCACACAACGCCTAGACCGCTGGATCTGGCATGCGCGGATCGTAAAAACCCGCACCATCGCAGCGAAGCTTGTCTCCGAAGGTTATGTTCGCGTGAACGGAGATCGCACCGCACAGCCTGCCCACGCGATCAAACCCGGCGACGTACTGACCATCGCCCTGCCCGCGCGCGTACGTGTCGTGAAAGTGACCGGCATTTTGCCGCGCAGGACTGACGCGAGCGCCGCGCGCGACCTATATGAGAGCGTAAACCCGCAATCCTGATCTCTCGCCTCTGCGCTTGGCAAAGATAAGTGCCTGCGCTAGTCCGCTTTCCCGCGAAGAACCGAGCCGCAGCCAACCGATCATGACCTACATCGTCAACGACAAGTGCATCCGCTGTAAATTCATGGACTGCGTCGAAGTCTGTCCGGTGGACTGCTTCTACGAAGGCGAGAATATGCTCGTGATTCACCCGGACGAGTGCATCGACTGCGGGGTCTGCGAGCCGGAATGCCCGGTGGATGCAATCAAACCCGACACCGTGCCGGGCCTCGAAAAGTGGATTTCGCTCAACGCCGAATACGCGAAGGTCTGGCCGAACATCACGATCAAGCGCGACCCGCCTGCTGACGCCAAGGACTGGGAAGACGTCGAGGGCAAGGAGCAGCACTTCTCCGATAAGCCCGGTGAGGGCGACTGAAGGGCTAGCCCCGCGCGGTAACCATGCCGCGCCCTGGAATTAGCCGCAGCGCAGTAAACCGTTGATTTTTTGGGAAAATGTGCTATATTTCCCACAGTCGCCCGTTTTAAACGCAAGATATAGGGCGCTCCGAGGAGCCGCCCGACCGAATTCCTAGCGAAGAAGCCGTTTTCACACGCCCGCATTGAGCGGAGCGCGGGGAAGCAGCATCGCCGTTACGGCTCGGCTTGGCGTCTGACGGAACTTTGTCGCGTAAGGCCGGTATGACCGGTGCAGGAGCAGAAGCCAGAATGACCACCCCGAAGAAGACCCAGACCCGCCACGGTTTCAAGACCAACGAATTCATCGTCTACCCGGCTCATGGCGTCGGTCAGATCGTTCGCATCGAGGAACAGGAAGTTGCGGGCTACAAGCTCGAGCTTTTCGTGATCTTGTTTGCCAAGGACAAGATGACGCTCCGCGTTCCCACCTCGAAGGCAGCTTCGGTCGGCATGCGCAAGCTCGCGGGTCCGGACATCGTCAAGAAGGCACTCGAAACGCTCAAGGGCCGCGCCCGTATC
>JAKFYO010000184.1 GCA_021730825.1 Hyphomicrobiales bacterium | reverse complement strand
AGGTCGGCATCCTGAATTTGAAGCAGGGCGACAGTGCTACGAATGCGGCGTGCGAGAAAATGTATGCCGAGCTGACTGCGCGCGGCATCGATGTTTTGTACGACGATACCGAGGACCGTGCCGGCGCGAAATTCGCGACCGCCGATTTGATCGGTCTGCCGTACCAAATTCTGGTCGGACCGAAAGGTCTCGCGGAAGGCAAGATTGAACTGAAGCAGCGCGCGGGCGGCGCGCGTGAGATGATTACGCCTGAAGATGCGGTGAAGCGTCTCGCAGCGTAAGCGGCGGGAGCGTCAGGAGGGATCATGGCGGCGAAGGGCGGAACGATACCGTTCTCGCGTTACGAATGGATGCTTGCAGGGCGCTACCTCCGGTCGCGCCGCAAGGAAGGATTCATTTCCGTAATCGCCGGATTCTCTTTCGTTGGCATCATGCTCGGTGTCGCGACGCTCATCATCGTCATGGCGGTGATGAATGGGTTTCGATATGAGCTCTTGAATAAAATTCTCGGCCTCAACGGCCATATGCTGGTGCAACCGGTCGGCACACCGCTCACCGACTTCGATGCGGTCTCGCAACGCCTGCTCAAGTTGAAGGGCGTCACGCACGCAATCCCGTTGGTCGAAGGGCAGGCGCTTGCATCGTCGCCGTTTCATGCGGGCGGCGTCCTGGTGCGCGGGCTTCGCGAGAACGACCTGAAGGCGCTTCCCGCCATCGGCCCAAATATCAAATTCGGTTCGCTCGAAAATTTCGATCAGGGGCAGGGCATCGTGATCGGCAAACGTCTCGCCGATCAGTTATCCGTGCGCGCGGGCGACAATGTCACGCTCGTTTCGCCGCGCGGATCGGTGACCCCGATGGGTACGACGCCGCGGATCAAGACTTACAAGGTCGCGGCGATCTTCGAGATCGGGATGTCCGAGTATGACTCGGTCTTCGTCTTCATGCCGCTTAACGAGGCGCAGGCCTATTTCAACCGCGCGGGCGACGTGAATGCGATCGAGATCTACACCGATAACGCGGACCAGATCGTTCAATACCGGCAGCTCGTGAACGACGGCGCCGGCCGTCAGGTTTACATCATCGACTGGCGGCAGCGGAATTCTTCTTTCTTCAGCGCGTTGCAGGTCGAACGCACCGTGATGTTCATGATCCTGACCTTGATCGTGCTGGTCGCGGCACTCAACATCATCTCCGGCCTCATCATCCTCGTGAAAGACAAAGGCCACGATATTGCGATCCTGCGCACGATGGGCGCCACGAAATACGCGGTGATGCGTATCTTCCTGATTACCGGGTCCAGCATCGGCATCGTCGGCACGCTGGTCGGGTTTGCGATCGGTATGCTTGTTTGTCTCAACATCGAGGAAATCCGCCGCTTCGTGTCGTGGCTGACTTCGACGCAACTATTCCCGCCGGAGCTTTATTACCTGAGCCGGTTGCCTGCGCGCATGGACAGCGGCGAGACCACTGCGGTCATCATGATGGCGCTGATCCTCTCTTTCATCGCGACGTTGTACCCGGCATGGCGCGCGGCGCGGCTCGATCCGGTGGAAGCGCTCCGGTACGAATAAATGGAAAAGGCGCCCGCGCTTCATCTGGAAGATGTCCGCCGCAGTTATGTGCAGGGCGAGAGCGAGCTTGCCATCCTGCGCGGGGCGACATTCTCCGTTTGGCCGGGAGAGTCGGTAGCGCTGATTGCGCCTTCCGGTGCGGGCAAATCGACTTTGCTGCACATGGCGGGATTGCTCGAGCACCCGGATGGCGGCGAAGTATTCATCAATGGCAGGCCGACGGCGAAGCTCGGTGACGCGGCGCGGACATCGATCCGCCGCGACGAAATCGGTTTCGTCTATCAGTTTCACCATTTGCTCCCAGAATTTACGGCGAGCGAGAACGTAATCCTGCCGCAGATGATCGCGGGCCTCGACCGGCGCGAGGCGAAGAAGCGCGCGAACGAGTTGCTCGCATTTCTGGGACTGGCGGAACGCCTTGAGCACCGCCCGTCCGAGCTTTCCGGTGGCGAGCAGCAGCGCGTGGCCATCGCCCGCGCGGTCGCCAATGCTCCGCGCTTGCTGCTGGCGGACGAGCCCACGGGCAACCTTGATCCGAAGACCGCCGATCATGTGTTCGGAACGCTCTCGAAGCTTGTGGAAGCAACGAAACTTGCCGCGATCATCGCGACCCACAATCTCGAACTTGCCAAGCGCATGACGCGGCGCGTTACGCTGCGCGAAGGCAAAGTCGTGGAACTCGAATAGTCCACAGGCGCGTTTGCTTCTCGCCGCGTGAGTCGGACAATAGCTTTTCAGAGTCGCTGAGGTTGCCCGTGGCGAATACACCGTTCGTTCATCTGCATGTCCACTCGTCCTACTCGCTGCTTGAGGGCGCGCTTCCGATTGCAAAATTGGCTTCGCTCGCAAGCGATGACCGGCAGCCGGCGATTGCGCTCACCGACACGGGCAATTTATTCGGCGCACTCGAGTTTTCCGAGAAGATGGCTTCGAGCGGCGTGCAACCCATCGTCGGCTGCCGGTCATCGCTT
>JAKFYO010000182.1 GCA_021730825.1 Hyphomicrobiales bacterium | reverse complement strand
CGAGGTGATGCTTGGCGCGCGCTGGAAAGAAGAAGAGCCGCTGAACGAGCTTGAGCGGCATGACGTGCTTCGCGCCGGTCTCGCGTTTGCGCTTTCGGGCGAGACGTTGAGCCTCACGCGCCTCAAGGAGCGGTTCGGCGGCAAGATGGATGGCGCGCCGGAAAAGGCAGCCTTCGATCAGATCGCGGCGAACCCCAACCCGCGCGCGATCGGGGCCGCGACCAAGCTCCTGGCTAACGTCGACTCGCTCGCCGTGTTCCTGAAGATGTACCAGGCGAAATTCCCGACGGCGCAGATGCCGATGGGGCCGGAGCAACTGAGCGCGCGGTAGCCGTTACTTCGCTTCCAGCGCGGCCAAAAACTCGATCACCTGACGATCGAGATTAGCCCATTCTTTTCTCTGCACTTCGGCCGAGAAGAAATCGTAGCTGACGCCGGTTTTTTCCGTCAGGTAAAAGCTGGCGCTGCAAAGTTCGCCCATCATGCTTTCCTGGCAATAGACGAAGAGCGGCTGTTCCATCCAGCGCCAGGTTGAGGGCGCGATATAAAGATACTGTCCGATCTTGTCGGTGAAGGTGAAGCCGGTTTCGTTCGGCTTCGCAAAATCGCGCTCTCGTTTTGCTTCGGCGTTTCGTTTCTCGAACTGCTGCTGCAGGTCGCTGTTGTTACCGACATGGCCCGTCACGCGCAGCGTGCGCAGCTTAGGCGGCGTCACGTGGCCGCTAGGCAGCGTCAGCTTCTCCTTTTTTCGAAGCGCAATGAGTTCGAATGCAGGGCGCGCGGGCTGGCTCAGATATAACGTCGCGAAATCCTTGATCCACGCCGTCGGAAGCTCGTAGGTACGGTCTGCGAGGACAACTTGTGTGACGGGAACCCGCGATTGCTGCGCTGCCAAAGGCGATGCGGCGAGCGCGACGAACAGTGCACAGACATTCCAACGCAGGAGAAGTCCGAGGGGTGTATAACCGCCGCGCATGCGGCGAAGATACTAAGTCCCGAAGCTCTGCACCAGCGAGCCGGCGACCAAGCTCCAGCCGTCCACCAGCACGAAGAAGATCAGCTTGAACGGCAGTGACACGATCACCGGCGGCAGCATCATCATGCCCATCGACATCAGCACCGATGCGATCACGAGATCGATCACGAGGAAGGGGACGAACAGGAGAAAGCCGATCTCGAAGGCGCGGCGTAATTCAGAGATCATGAAGGCGGGCACCAGAATGCGGAGCGGGGTCGCTTCCGCCGTCTCCGGCTTCGCTTCGCGCGACAGGTCGATGAAGAGCGCGAGATCCTTTTCGCGCACGTTCTTCAGCATGAAGGCGCGGAACGGCTCGGAGGCTTTTTCGAAAGCGGCCTGCGGCTGCATTTCGCCGGCCATCACCGGCTTCACCGCGGTGTCGTAGGCGGTCTGGAATGCCGGACCCATGACGAAGGCGGTAAGAAACAGTGCAAGACTAACCACCACGGCGTTCGGCGGGGCGGTCTGCAGGCCGATCGCTGTGCGCAAGAGTGAAAGCACGACCACGATGCGCGTGAAGCTCGTCACCATCACGAGGATCGCGGGTGCGAGCGAAAGAATGGTGATGAGGGCTACGAGCTGAACCACCCGCTCGGTGACGCCGGTGCCAGTGCCGAAGTTTACGCTGATGTCCTGCGCGCTCGCATTGCCAAGGGTGGCAACGAGGAGAGCGAAGGTGAGTAACGCTACGGCATGGCTGCGCTTCATCTCTTATCTTTTCTTGTCTTGTCCGAGCAGGCTCGCCATTTCGGCTTCCAGGCTGTCGAACGGGTTTGGCGCGTTCTGCTTCTGCGGCATTGGCGCGGCCGGTTGCGCGACGGCGGGTGCCGGCGCGGCTGGCATCGGACGGGTCTGCGGCATCGGCGGGGGCGCGGGCCGCGGCGGAGCCGGTTGCTGCACGCGCGGTTCGGGTGCGCGTGGTGCCGGCGCGGAAGCGGGTTTGCGAAGGGCCGCTTCCATCTTCAACTGCATATCCGCGTAGTTCGGTTCGCTTCGCGCCGGTGGCGGAGCGGGGACCGGCGGCGGTACAGGCGCAGGCGCTGCTGCCGAAGGATGTGCGACGGCGCGCGGCGGTAGCGGCGGCGGCGGCGAGAACGCAGCCGGCTCCGGTTGCGGTTCAGGGCGCAGCGGCGGCGCCATCGGCAAATCGTCAATAGGATCGAACTGCGTTTGCGGTCTCGGTTGCGGACGCGGGGCCGGTTGTTCGCGCATGCGGGGCGCGGGCTGCGGTGTGCGTGCGGGCGGGGGCAGTGCCGGTTCTTCGTGCGTAGACTCGATCAATGCGTTTTCGAGAGCGTCCATATCCTGCTGCGGCATGCCGCGCGGACGACGCTCCTGCGAACTCGTGATTGGGCCGGCGCGGTTGATATTGGTTTCGACCACCACGTCGGTCGGCCCGCCGATCAGCAGCAGATGTTCGGAGTTGTCGCGGCGGATCAGGACGAGGCGGCGCTTGGCATCCACGACCGCGGAGTCGAGGACCGACAGCCTGGGCTGGCGATTGCGGCCACCGCCTGAAGAGGGCATC
>JAKFYO010000241.1 GCA_021730825.1 Hyphomicrobiales bacterium | reverse complement strand
GCGTAGCTCGTGTTGTTGGACAGCACAAAATCCGAGATCCGCGGTGCGATTTCGGCCCGGAAACGCGAGCCGTTGAAGACGCCGTAATGGCCGACTTTCGGCTGAACGTAATGGACTTTCTTGTCCGCGGGGATGTTCGGACAGAGATCGTGTGTTGCCTTGGTTTGTCCGAGGCCGGAAATGTCGTCGTTCTCGCCTTCGATAGTCAAAAGCGCCGTGCGGCGGATCAACGACGGATCGACCGGCTTGTCGCGGTGCTTGAAGGTGCCGTTCGGCAAATCGTGCCGGACGAAAACCTTCTCGACGGTCTGGAGATAAAATTCGGCGGTGAGATCCATTACCGCGAGATACTCGTCGTAGAATTCCTGGTGCTTCTTCGCGGAGTCGCCGTCTCCTTCAACGAGATTGTTGAAGAGTTCGCGATGCGCCTCCATATGTCGGTCGAAGTTCATGCCGATGAATCCGCCGAGCTGCAAAAAGCCCGGATAGACCTCGCGCATGAACCCGGCGTGCGGGAACGGGACCTTGGTGATGACGTGCGTGTGGAACCAGTTCATGCCGCGCTCTTCGGCGAGCTTGTTCACGGCGGTCGGGTTCTTGCGGGTGTCGATCGGGCCGCCCATCAGCGTCATCGAGAACGGCACATAAGGATCGTTCTCGGCTTCCATCCGCGAGACCGCGGCCAGCACCGGCACCGAAGGCTGGCAGACCGCGACCGCATGCGCGCCGATGCCGAGCCAGTGAAACATGCTGATCACGTAGTCGATGTAATCGTCGAGATCGAACGGGCCGTCGGTGAGCGGCACCATGCGCGCGTCGGTCCAGTCGGTGATGTAGACTTCGTGGTTCGGCAGGAATGCTTCGACCGTGCCGCGCAAAAGCGTCGCGTAATGGCCCGACATCGGAGCCACGATCAGAAGGCGCGGTTGCGGGCGCTTCGGTGCGTGATCGAAATGCCGCTCGAAGTGCAGCAGCTTGCAGAACGGGCGTTCCCATACCGGCTTGATCGTGACAGGCACGCGCTCGCCGCCGACCAGCGCCGAGTCGATATGCCATTCCGGCTTCGAGTAGCGGCGCGTGGTGCGCTCGAAGAGTTCGGCCGCCGCCGCCATGTTTTTCCCGAAATCCGTTTGCGAAAACGGATTCAGAGGATTTTTGAAATAGAGCTTGGTCGCGTCGGCAAGCGCACGCGACGGATTGAGCGCCGCCTGGCCCCATTCGTAAAACCAGTACAGCGGTGTTGCGAGCGCGGGCCCGTTTGTCTGCTCCGGAAGTTCCGGCGGACGGCCAAATTCGCCAATCGGCATAGTAATTACAGCCCTTTTCGCCGCTTCATGTTGCGGCGCGGGACCCTGTGACGTTTTTCTGACGAGGTCAAATCCTCTGGGATGCTGCAGTTACTCGCCGACGCTTAACAGCGAACCCATGCGCTTCGACGAATGCATGAGTTTCATGAAGCCCCAGCCCGCGAGCGCGATCCAGACAATGTTGAGTGCAAACGCCCACAACATCAGGTCGGCGCGGAATGTGTTTTCCAAGACCAGTGCGCGCATGCCTTCGAATACGGCCGTCGGCGGCAGCGCCCAGGAAATCGGTTGCAGCCATACCGGCAGCGTCGCGACCGGATAGTAAACGCAGGTCAGCGGCAGAAACAGAAACATGATCGACCAGGTGAGGCCCTCGGCGCCTAACCCGTTGCGCAAGACCAGCCCCGCGCAGAGCAGGCCGATCGCCCAACTCGTCAAAAGAAGATTGGCGAAGAAAGCGCCAAGCGCGAAGCCAAGGCCCCAGAAGTTAAATCCGAAGAAGTACATCGCAAGGAACGTGACGGGCACGACGCCGATGACGAGTCTGATCACGCTCATCGTGATCATCGAGAGCACG
This sequence comes from Hyphomicrobiales bacterium, assembly GCA_021730825.1. Taxonomy (GTDB): domain Bacteria; phylum Pseudomonadota; class Alphaproteobacteria; order Rhizobiales; family Xanthobacteraceae. The sequence continues at coordinate 662 of JAKFYO010000241.1, read as the reverse complement.
AACTCGATCGGGCGGAGCGGCGAAATCATTAGGTTCGCGAGATTGCGCGACCACATTTCTTCGAGGAACGAGAAAGAAAATCCGAGCTGCCCGCGAAACAGAATGTCCCACAAGAGCACAGCCGCGAGGAACGTGCCCGCGGCAGTCGCCAGCATCCCGGTCTGCTTCGCCATGAAGCTTTGCAGGAATCCCCACATCAGCATCTGCACAAGCGGCCAGTAGATCAGCTCCAAGAGGCGCGGCCACGACGAGCGCAACAGATACCAGTGCCGCATCACCATCGCGAAGATGCGCGAGAACGAGAAAGCAGGAGAGGTGGCGATGCTCATTACGCGGTCTCCTTGCTTGCTGCACCCCGGCCGCGCGCAATGTCGAGAAAGACTTCCTCGAGGTTCTGCCGTCCGTATCGTGCGACCAGCTTCGCCGGAGCATCGTCGTCGACAACCTTGCCGCGCTTCATCATGAGCACGCGGTCGCAGAGCCGCTCGACTTCGCTCATGTTGTGGGAGGCCAAGAGGATCGTCGCATTCCTGTTTTCGCGGTAGCGCTCGAGATGTCCCCTGATCCAGTCGGCAGTGTCAGGATCGAGCGATGCGGTCGGCTCGTCGAGAATGAGAATGTCCGGTTCGTTGATCAGCGCTTTTGCGAGTGCGACACGCGTC
>JAKFYO010000098.1 GCA_021730825.1 Hyphomicrobiales bacterium | reverse complement strand
CGACTTTGCGCTTCTCGCGCTTGTGCTGGCTCTTGGGCTGGCTCATTCCTCGTCCTCGCGCTTGAGGTCGCGCTGGACTTCGGGTTGCCGCAATAGCTTGTCGATCTTTTCCGCGCGGTCAAAACGCTCGTCGATGCGAAAATGAAGGTCAGGCGCAAACTTCGCGTTGATCTTTTTCGCCACGACACCGCGCATGTATTTCTTGTTGCGGTTCAGCGCATCGATCACTTCGCGCCCGTCCTTGCCGCCGAGCGGCATGACATAGGCGGTTGCGTGCCGCAGATCCGGCGTCATCGAGACTTCCGGGATCGTAATGACATGCGTCTCTAGCACCGGGTCATGTACGTCACCGCGCGAAAAAATTTCCGCAAGCGCATGGCGCACGAGTTCCGCCATGCGGAGCATGCGCTGCGACGGGGCTTTGGTTTCGCCTGGAGTTTTGTGTTTTGACATCAAATAAAACGCCCGCCCGGATTCGGACCGGTGCGGGCGCCTAAGCTAGATTAAAGAGCGCGGGCGATGCTTTCCACGCGATAGCACTCGATCACGTCGCCCTTACGCATATCCTGATAACCCTCGAACGACATGCCGCATTCCTGGCCGGCGACGACCGAATTGGCATCGTCCTTGAAGCGTTTCAGCGTTGCGAGCTTGCCTTCGTGGATCACGACCTTGTCGCGGATCAGGCGCACGCCTGCGCCGCGCTCGACACGGCCGTCGGTAACACGGCAACCCGCGATCTTGCCGACCTTGGAAACCGCGAACACTTCCAAGACTTCGGCGTTGCCGAGCATGGTCTCGCGCAGTTCCGGCGCGAGCAGGCCCGACATCGCGGCTTTCACGTCGTCCACGAGATTATAGATGATGTTGTAGTAGCGGATTTCGACGCCGGCTTGTTCGGCGGCCATCGCCGCTTCTTTGTGCGCGCGGACGTTGAAGCCGATAATCGCGGCGTTCGAAGAGGCGGCGAGCGTCACGTCGGATTCGGTGATACCGCCGACACCTGCGAGCAGAATGCGCGCTTTCACTTCGTCGGTGCCGAGCTTTTCGAGCGCACCGGAGATCGCTTCGACCGAGCCCTGCACGTCGCCCTTGATCAGCAGCGGGAATTCCGCCGTGTTCGAGGTCTTGAGCTGGGTCATCATCTGCTCGAGCGAACCGCGCACGTTGGAAGAGCGGGCTGCCGCCTTGTCGCGGCGTTCGTTCTTCCGGTAGTCAGCGATTTCGCGCGCACGCGCTTCGGATTCGACGACTGCGAGACGGTCACCCGCCTCCGGCGCGCCGTTGAAGCCGAGAATTTCGACGGGCGTCGAAGGTCCGGCGGATTTGAGCTGCTCGCTCTTGTCGGAAATAAGCGCGCGTACGCGGCCCCACTCGGCGCCGGCGAGTACGATATCGCCCACGTTGAGCGTGCCGCGCTGGACCAGCACGGTCGCAACCGTACCGCGGCCCTTGTCGAGCTTGGCTTCGATTACGGTGCCTTCGGCAGCGCGGCTCGGGTTCGCCTTCAGTTCGAGAATTTCGGACTGCAATCCGATGACCTCGAGCAGGCGGTCGAGATTGGTTTTCTTGGTTGCGGAAACTTCGACGTCGAGCACGTCGCCGCCCATCGATTCCACCTGCACTTCGTGCTGGAGGAGTTCGGTGCGGACGCGCTCGGCCTTGGCGTCGGGTTTATCGATCTTGTTGATCGCGACGATCATCGGGACCTTCGCTGCTTTCGCGTGCTGGATCGCTTCGATCGTCTGCGGCTTCACGCCGTCATCGGCGGCAACGACGAGAATGACGATGTCCGTCACTTTCGCGCCGCGGGCGCGCATTGCGGTAAAGGCCGCGTGGCCCGGTGTATCGATGAAGGTGATCTTCGATCCGTTCGGCGCTTTCACCTGATAGGCGCCGATATGCTGCGTGATGCCGCCGGCTTCGCCCGACACCACGTTCGCGGAGCGGATCGAATCGAGCAGCGAAGTTTTGCCGTGGTCGACATGACCCATGATGGTCACGACCGGCGGTCGCGGCTTGAGGTCTTCGGGCGCATCGGGCGCGTCGAACAGACCTTCGACAACGTCGGAAGCAGCAACGCGCTTGACGGTGTGGCCCATTTCTTCGGCGATCAGTTGTGCCGTGTCGGCGTCGATGAGGTCAGTGACCAGTTTCATCTGGCCCTGTTTCATCAGAAGCTTGATTACGTCGACGCCGCGTTCGGCCATACGCGCGGCAAGCTCTTGAATCGTGATCGTCTCGGGTACGACGATTTCGCGCGAGACTTTTTCCTTGGGCTCGTCGCGGTGACCGGTCAGGCGCTGCGTGCGGCGCCGGAACGCAGCATTGGAACGCTGCCGTTCGTCGTCGCCGGACAGCGCCTTGGTAAGGGTGAGGCGGCCGCGCTGCTTGACCTCGGTAGTGCGGGTCGGACGCGGCGGCGTCGGCGCTTTCGCGCCGGGACGGCGCGGACGGCAGTCTTCTTCTTCTTCGGCAACCGCCGGGCGCGCGGCACCAGGGCGTGCCGCAAGACCCTCGTCGCCGAAACGCTTGCGCGCTTCCTGCTC
>JAKFYO010000351.1 GCA_021730825.1 Hyphomicrobiales bacterium | reverse complement strand
TTTTCGCAACCAGTTCCCGCGCGTGGCCTAGCGAGCGCTCCATGCGCGGCAGAAGATACGCGATCAGGTCCTGATCGACCGCGACCTGACGATCCGCGAACAACTTCACGAGGACGGCCGCGATCAACGCATCGTCCGGTGCATCGAGTTTCGCTGACGGCACCGTGCGCAGACGCGAAGCGAGATCGGGCAGCACCGCCATGCCGGATTCCAGCGGCTTGCCGGACGTGAAAAGCAGCGCGGCACCGTCCTCTTTCGCCATGTTGAAGAGATGAAACAGCGCGTGTTCGTCGAAATCGCCGGGGACAAGATTCTCGACGACCAATGCGCCGGTGGTGAGCGCACGCGGCACGTCTTCGCGTGCAAGCATGTGCGCGGGGATCACCCGCGCGCCGGAACGCTCGGCCCAGATCGACGCGAGATGACTTTTGCCGGAGCCGTGCGGCCCCACGATCGCGGCGGCGTAAGCAGGCCAATCCGGCCAGCGCTCGACCATCGCGAGTGCTGCCGCATTGGATTTGCTTTCAAGGAAGTCTTCGCGATGAAAACTCACAACATGCGGCAGATCGAGCGGCAGTTGCCGCGCGGCATTGCTGTGCATGTCAGCGATCCTTGCGCGGCTTCGGCGGCGGACCGCCGGTGTAAAGCGCGCTCGCCATATATTGCTTTAACCCGAAGCGGATCAGCACACCCATCGCAGCCGCAAGCGGCACGGCGAGCAGAAGACCGACGAAGCCGAACAGATAGCCGAACGCGAACAGCGCGAACATCAGCCAGACCGGATGCAGGCCGACACTTTCGCCGACCAGCTTCGGCTGCAGGATGTAGCCTTCGATGAACTGCCCGCTCAAGAAAATGACGACGATCAGCAGAATCCATTTCCATTCCGGCCAGAACTGCGCAACCGCGACAACGGTCGCAAGCAACAAGCCGGTGAGCGAACCGACATAGGGAATGAAGCTGATGAGGCCGGAGATCATCCCGATCAGGAAGCCGAAATTCAATCCGGTCAGGGTGAGCGCAACCGCATAGAACGCACCGAGGATCAGGCCGACGCCCGCCTGCCCGCGAATGAAACCGGCAATCGCGCGGTCCATCTCGCGCGCGAGGTCACGAACTGTTTCCCGGTTACGGCGCGGTACCCAGCTATCGACCTTCGCGAGCATCTTGTGCCAGTCGTAAAGCACGTAGAACGCGATCACCGGCGCGATTACGAGCAACGTCACGATCGAGAACAGCGCTTGTCCGCCCGCCCAAAGCGAACCCAGGAACGTGATCATCCATTTGGCGCCCTCGCTGACAATATCGCCGAGCGACTTGTTCAGGTCCGGCAGGCGGTCACCGACGATGCTAATGAGCCACTCGCGGGTCTCGTCGGTGAGCACGGTCTGCAATCTCGTCACCGTGCTCGGCAATCCCTGTACGAAGGCTGAAATCTGCGTGCCGAGGATCGGCAAGAACAAAAGCGCGAGCACGACAAAGCTCAGAATGACCAGCGCGACCATGATCAGCGACGCGACCATGCGGCTGACACCAAGACGCTCGAGCCGGTCGGCCACCGGATTCAGAAAGTACGCGAGCGCGATGCCGGCAACAAAGGGAAGCAGCACCTCGCGCACCAGCCACATCGCAAGCACGAACAGGATCAGCGCGCCGATCCAGAACAGAAGTTGCCGCTGAATAGTCACTTGCCAGCCTCCGGTGCGTCAGAGGTTATGTGCCTCATCCACTCGATCAGATAGGCCGCTGCGGAAATAAATGTGAGCCCGCCTGCGACCACCAGAAGAACATTTTTCGCCTGCCCCGCGTCGAACTTGAAGCCGCTGGAGGCCAGCACGAGGGCCGCCAATCCGATCTGTGCCGCGGTGTTCAGCTTCGACACGATCAGCGGATGGATTTCCACGGGCCGGTTCAGCACCCAGGACAGCACGACCGCGCCCATGATCATGATGTCGCGCGAGACCACCGCGATCACGATCCAGCGCGGCAGCAGGCCCTCGATGGAGAGCGTCACGTAAATCGACATCAGGAGCGCCTTGTCCGCGAGCGGATCGAGATAGGCGCCGAATTCGGTCTGGGCGTTGAAGCGCTTGGCGATGAACCCGTCGACCGCGTCCGAAATCCCGGCCGCCACGAATACCCAGAACGCGAGCAGCATATTCCCGGAGGTGATCGCCCAGATCACCACCGGAACCAGCACAATGCGCCCGACCGTAATCAGGTTCGGCAAACTCTGGATCACGCCACCGCTCCCATCCTTATGCCTTGGCTACCGTCAAAAGCGTGATACGCCAACCGGGCCACGCAGATTTCGGGGTGAAGCGCGACAATTCGGCTAGGAAAAGAGGCGTTCCGCGCGCTATTCACACGGCCAGAAGCGAATAGCGGAACTTCAGGGAACGTCCCAAGGAACGTCAAATGTCCGGCAAGCAAGGCGGGATGAGCTACCGGCAGGCGGGCGTCGATATCGACGCCGGCAACCGGCTGGTCGATCTCATCAAGCCATTCGTGCGCGCGACGCGGCGCAAGGGCGCGGACGCGGAGATCGGCGGTTT
>JAKFYO010000140.1 GCA_021730825.1 Hyphomicrobiales bacterium | reverse complement strand
GGTTCGCGCGCTATCGCTTGCGCCCCGGAATGACAGAACAGGTCAAGCAGCGGTCGTTGCGCGCTCGTTCGGCAGACGGCGGTCGAGATATTCGTTCACCGTTTCCATGAGCGTTTCGACCTTGCCATCGAAGAAGTGGTTCGCACCCTTCATGATGTTCTGCTCGATCACGATGCCTTTTTGCGTCTTTAACTTCTCGACGAGCGTGCCGACGGAAGAGACGGGAACGACCGCATCCTTGTCGCCGTGAACGAAGAGACCCGATGACGGGCAGGGCGCGAGGAACGAGAAATCATAGAGGCTCGCAGGCGCGGCGATGGACAAGAATCCCTCGACTTCCGGACGGCGCATAAGCAACTGCATACCGATCCACGCGCCGAAAGAGAATCCTGCGATCCAGCAAGCGCGCGCTTCCGGGTTTGCGCTCTGCACCCAGTCGAGTGCCGCGGCGGCGTCCGACAATTCGCCCTGGCCGTGGTCGAAAGTGCCCTGGCTGCGGCCGACGCCGCGGAAGTTGAAACGCAACACCGAGAAGCCCCGGTTCGCGAAGGCGTAATACAGGTGATAGACGACCGGATTGTTCATCGTGCCGCCGAACTGCGGGTGCGGATGCAGGATGATGGCGATCGGGGAGGTCCGGCTGCGGCCCGGCTGGAACCGGCCTTCAAGGCGGCCTTCTTCGCCGGTAAAAATCACTTCAGGCATTGGGTGCTTTCCGTCTATTTCGCGCTTATGTAATCAGTGCGCGGGGTTCCGGGTCCGGTTGACTCAGGAGTACCACCGTCCTACTTTAGAATAATTCTAAATAGAGATTCCGCTCGGCGGCGCCAGCCATCGATAGCCACGCGTTCCCACGCTTCGAGCTTTCTCTCTTAAACAATACGGGGTCCGAAAAGCAAGATTTTTCGGCTTCGGGATATGAGCGATGGCAAGGGTTTACCTCGACTACAACGCGACCTGCGTTCCGCGCGCCTCGGCAAAGGAAGCCGTGGCAGCAGCGATGATGGTGCCTGCAAACGCCTCCTCGGTTCATAACGAGGGCCGCGCCGCGCGCGCCATCGTCGAGGATGCTCGCCACCAGCTTGCTGTGCTGATCGGAGCGCAGCCTTCGGCGATTTTCTTCACCAGCGGCGCGACCGAGTCGAATGCGACCGCGCTTTCGCCGGAACTGGAACTCGCGGGTAAGCCGGCGCGCTTCGATATGCTGCTCTTATCCGGCGTGGAACATCCGGCCGTGCGCGCGGGCGGCAGCTTCAAACCGGAGCAGATCGAATATGTGCCGGTGGATGCGAACGGCGTGATCGTGCTGGATGCGCTCAAAGATGCGCTCGCGAGGCACAGATCAGAAGGCCGCCGCGCATTCGTTTCCGTGATGGCCGCAAACAACGAAACCGGTGTGTTGCAGCCGCTGCGCGCGGTCGCCGATCTCGTGCATGCGGCTGACGGCGTGTTTCATTCCGACGCGGTGCAGGTGATCGGGAAAATTCCATTCGATCTGCGCGAAAGCGGCGCTGATCTTCTGTCGATCACTTCGCACAAGCTCGGCGGCCCGCAGGGCATCGGCGCGGTCGTGAGCGCACATCCCGATACACACGTTCCTGCGATCATGCGTGGGGGCGGACAGGAGCGAGGACGCAGACAAGGCACCGAGAGTGTCGCGGCAATCGCGGGTTTCGGTGCTGCCGCAACCGAAGCAGGCCAGACGCTGACACCGGAAGGCTCTCGCCTCGGCGCGCTCCGCGCGAAGATAGAAGAAGGCGTTCGCGCGATTGCAAAAGACGCAGTGATCTTCGGCGATCGCGCGGCAAGGCTCCCCAATACGACTTTCTTCGCGGCTCCCGGTATTGCCGCCGAAGTCGCGCTCATCATGCTCGATCTCGACGGCGTTGCGCTCAGCGCGGGCTCGGCATGCTCCTCGGGCAAGTCCGCGGCATCGCCTACGTTGCAGGCGATGGGTGTGAATTCCGAAATTGGCCGCTGCGCCATGCGCGTAAGCACGGGCTGGAATACGACCGACGCGGATGTGACGCAGTTCCTGAATGCCTTCGCGAAGGTTTATACGTCTCTCAACAAAAGCGGCGTTCGCGCCGCATAACGAGTAAAAATAATGCCCGCAGTTCAAGAAACCGTCGAACGCGTCAAATCAATCGACGTCGATCAGTACAAATATGGTTTCGAAACCAAGATCGACTCCGACCGCGCGCCGAAAGGCCTCGACGAAAGCACCGTGCGTTTCATTTCGGCGAAGAAGGACGAGCCGGAGTGGCTGCTCGAGTGGCGGCTGGAAGCGTTCCGCCGCTGGAAGACCATGAGCGAGCCGGACTGGGCGCGCGTGAAGGTCAACCCGATCGACTATCAGGATCTCTATTATTACTCCGCGCCGAAGACGACGGCGGGTCCGAAGTCGCTTGCCGAAGTCGATCCGGAATTGCTGAAGACCTACGAGAAGCTCGGCATCCCGCTGCGCGAGCAGGAGATGCTCGCGGGTGTCGCGGTCGAAGGCCGCTCGAAGGTCGCGGTCGATGCGGTGTTCGACTCCGTATCTGTCGTGTCTC
>JAKFYO010000239.1 GCA_021730825.1 Hyphomicrobiales bacterium | reverse complement strand
TGCCGGATTGCGTCCGCGTCCGTGACCGCCGCGTGCGTTTTCGCGGATCGCCGCTTCGAGCCACTCGCCGACAGACAGGCCGTCGCGTCGCGCAGCTTCCCTGGCGGCTTCCCAGGTATCCGGGTCCACCGCGCTAACGCTCCAGGGCACGCCTGCGCTCATTGCCGATCCATTCTGCGGGGCGCCGGAATTGGGGATAAGCCGGGTCTCAAGCGGCGCCGCTCCGCTGTCCTGAATCTTGTTAGTTACGGTAAATGCTGGGTTAATTTTCCTCCTCTGGGCAGCATTTCATTAAGGACCGTGGCCAAAAGGCCCAACCGCCCGGTCTCTGGTATTAAGATTCAGCTTGACGTTTACGTCAACTGAGCTACATTCCCTCTACCCTGTGGCCGACCCTTTCCGGCCACACGCCAAGGGAGTGAAGAATGGGTCAAGCGCAGACAATCGAAGCCGCAACGTTGCCGGATACGCATTCTCGTGACCTGTGGGCTGAATTCGACAAGCACACCGGGGGCTCCGATCGCCCCGGCCAGCAGATTTTCACGATCCGGGACCTCGCCCGCGAATTTGGCGTCACCGCCCGTACCCTCCGCTTTTATGAAGAGAAAGAACTGCTCTCGCCGGAACGGCAGGGACAGGAGCGGCTCTATTCCCGCCGCGACCGTGCGCGCCTGAAGCTCGTTCTGATGGGCAAGCGCGTCGGCTTCTCGCTCGAAGAGATCCGCTCCATGCTCGATCTCTACGATCTCGGTGACGGCCGCGTCACACAACTCAAAGTAACCTTCTCCCGTTTCAACGAGCGGATCGAGCGGCTGAAGCAGCAGCGTGCGGAGATCGACGAAGCGATCGACGCGATGCAGCGCGCGACGCATTCGCTCGCGGAAATGTTGAAAGAGCGCGGCACGCCCGCCGCCTGATCCGAACCTTTAGCTATGCGGAGCTATAAAAATGCCGACCTATAAAGCCCCCGTCGACGACACGATGTTCCTGCTGCGTGACGTCTTCAATATCGCGCGCTACGACAACCTTCCCGGCTTTGCCGATGCGACTCCCGACACCATCGAGGCAGTCTTGAGCGAAGGCGGAAAATTCTGCGAGGAAGTGCTGGCGCCGCTGAATCAAGTCGGCGACCGCGAAGGCTGCAAGCGCTCAGCCGACGGTTCGGTGAAAACGCCGACGGGCTTCAAGGAAGCCTACAAGCAGATGGCCGAAGGCGGCTGGATCGGTTTGTCGTCCGAAGAGAAGTACGGCGGGCAGGGTCTGCCGTTCGTGATCGGCGCCGCGATGAACGAATTCATGAGCAGCGCCAACATGGCGTTTGCGATGTATCCGGGCCTGACGCTCGGTGCGTGCCGTGCAATCCGCATTCACGGCAACGAAGAAATCCGCAACACCTATTTGCCGAAGATGATCGGCGGTCAGTGGACCGGCACGATGAATCTCACGGAGCCGCATTGCGGCACCGATCTGGGTTTGCTCAAGACCAAGGCCGTCAAGCAGGCGGACGGTTCGTACAAGATCACCGGCACCAAGATTTTCATTTCCGCCGGCGAGCACGACATGGCCGAGAACATCGTGCATCTCGTGATCGCGCGCATCGAAGGCGCGCCGGAAGGCGTGAAGGGCATTTCGCTCTTTGTCGTCCCGAAATTCCTGCCGACCAAAGACGGCGGCGTCGGCGAGCGCAACGCGCTGATCTGCGGCTCGATCGAACACAAGATGGGCATTCACGGCAACTCGACCTGCGTCATGAACTATGACGGAGCGACCGGCTGGCTGGTCGGCGAAGAAAACCGCGGCCTGCCTGCGATGTTCGTGATGATGAACGATGCGCGTCTCGGCGTCGGCATTCAGGGCATCGCGCAGGGCGAAGTCGCTTACCAGAACGCGGTGGTCTACGCGAAGGATCGCCTGCAGGGCCGCTCCATCGCCGGTGTAAAGAATCCGGAAAAGCCGGCGGATCCGATCATCGTGCACCCGGACATCCGCCGGAACCTGATGACGATGAAGGCGGTCAACGAAGGTGGCCGCGCGCTGATGATCTATCTCGCGCTGCAGGCTGACCTGCTTTCGCGCTCGCCCGACGAAAAGACCAAGCAGGTCGCCGACGATTACATGGGCATTCTGACCCCGGTCCTCAAAGGCGTGATGACCGATCTCGGTTTCCAGAACGCCGTAATGGCGCAGCAGGTTTTCGGCGGTCACGGCTACATCGCCGAGCACGGCATGGAGCAGTTCGTCCGCGATGCGCGTATCGCCATGATCTATGAAGGCGCGAACGGCATTCAGGCGCTGGACCTGGTTGGACGTAAGCTGCCGAAGGATGGCGGCCGTGCGATTACTGCATTCTTCAACGAAGTCTCTGGATTCGTGAAGGAAAACGAAGCCGACGAGAAGATGAAGGCCTTCACCGGCCCTCTGGCTGAATCCTTGAAGCACCTGCAAGCTGCGACCATGTGGTTCATGCAGAATGCAATGAAGCGGCCCGACAACGCCGGTGCAGGCTCCTACGACTACATGCACCTCTTCGGACTCGTGGCACTCGGTTACATGTGGGCGCAGA
>JAKFYO010000302.1 GCA_021730825.1 Hyphomicrobiales bacterium | reverse complement strand
GGTCTATACGAACACTGCGCCGGTTGATGCCTATCGCGGCGCGGGCCGGCCGGAAGCGACCTTCGTGGTCGAGCGTCTGGTCGAAGTCGCGGCGCGCGAAGTGGGGCTCGATCCGGCGGAGTTCCGCCGCAAGAATTTCGTGACTTCGTTTCCGCATCAGACGCCGGTCATTATGACCTATGACGCCGGCGACTATGACGCATCGCTGACCAAGGCGATGGAGATGATCGACTACAAGAATTTCGGAAAGCGCAAAGCGGACTCCGAAAAGAACGGCAAACTGCGCGGCATCGGCTTCTCGACCTATATCGAAGCGTGCGGCATAGCGCCGTCGCAGGCGGTCGGCTCGCTCGGTGCAGGCGTGGGTTTGTGGGAATCCGCCGAAGTGCGCGTGAACCCGACCGGCTCCGTGGAAGTGCTCACCGGCTCGCACAGTCACGGGCAGGGACACGAAACGACGTTCGCGCAGCTTGTGTCGGAGCGTCTCGGCGTACCGATCGAAACCGTCAGCATCGTGCACGGCGACACCGACAAGGTGCAGTTCGGCATGGGCACCTATGGCTCACGCTCCGGTGCGGTCGGCATGTCGGCGATTTCGAAAGCGCTCGACAAGATCGAAGTGAAAGCGAAGAAGGTCGCGGGCTTCCTGATGGAAGCCTCCGCCGATGACATCGAATTCAAGGACGGCAAGTTCACCGTCAAGGGCACCGACAAGTCGGCGGGCTGGGGCGATGTCACGCTGCACGCCTACATCGCGCATAAATTCACCGGCGCAGACCTTGAGCCTGGCCTGAAGGAAGGCGCGTTCTACGATCCGACCAACTTCACGTTCCCGGCGGGCTGCCATATCGCGGAAGTCGAGATCGATCCGGAAACCGGCAAGACCAAGATCGCAAATTGGGTTGCGGTCGACGACTTCGGCAACATCATCAATCCGATGATCGTCGAGGGACAGGTGCATGGCGGCATCGCGCAAGGCATCGGGCAGGCGTTGCTCGAAGGCGCGCATTACAATTCCGACGGACAGCTCGTTACCGGCTCGTTCATGGATTACGCCATGCCGCGCGCGGGAGACCTGCCGTCGTTCAAGGTGGACACCACGGTGACGCCGTGTCCGTCCAATCCGCTCGGCATCAAGGGTTGTGGCGAAGCAGGCGCAATCGCGTCGCCGGCGGCGCTGATTAACGCCATCACCAATGCCGTCGGGCACGAAAACGTGCCGATGCCGGCAACGCCAAGCACGGTCTGGAAGGCCGCGAAGGGCGGCATGAAGAAAGCTGCGGAGTAAGCATCATGTACGCATTTAAATATGAAAAGCCGGGCAGCGTTGCAGACGCCGTGGCAATTCTGAAGAAATCGGACGATGCGAAGCTGCTCGCGGGCGGCCAGACGCTGCTTCCGGCCATGAAGCTGCGCCTCGCAAGCCCGGGCACGATCATAGACCTCTCGAAGGTGTCCGGGCTTTCCGGCATCAAGAAAAGCGGCAGCGGCGTTACGATCGGCGCGATGACGAAGCATGTCGACGTCATGAACTCGCCGGACGTGCAAAGTTCGATACCGGCGCTTGCGCATCTCGTGTCGGTGATCGGCGATCCGGCGGTGCGAAACCGCGGCACTATCGGCGGCTCGCTCGCAAACAACGACCCCTCGGCGGATTATCCCGCGGCGGTGCTCGGGCTTGGTGCGATGGTGAAAACCAACAAGCGCGAGATCAAGGCTGACGATTTTTTCAAAGGCCTGTTTGAAACCGCGCTTGCGGGCGACGAGATCATCGAGTCCGTCACATTCCCGGCCCCCGAAAAAGCCGGCTACGAGAAATTCCGCAACCCCGCGTCGCGCTTTGCGCTGGTCGGCGTATTCGTCTCAAAAGGAAAAGACGGCGCGCGTGTTGCCGTCACGGGTGCCGGCGAAAGCGGCGTGTTCCGCGTGAAAGATATGGAAGCAGCACTTTCGAAGGACTGGTCGGCAAAAGCGATCGTAGGCATCAAGGTGCCGCCAAAGGGCATGATCGCCGATCTGCACGGCACCGCTGAATACCGCGCGCATCTGATCGGGGTGATGGCGCGCCGCGCAGTCGCGGCGGCGAAGTAAGCCTTCGCGCGTTCTGTGCTAGTATTCCGGCGCGGGCTCTTAAAGACCCGCGCCGGTTTCGTTTCATGGGTTTCGCGTTTTGAATAAGCTGCCAGCATCCATCGACGATACGATCAAGCTGCTCTCCAGCGGCGCCTATGTCGCGGATCGCGCGCTTTCGACTGTCGTGTTTCTCGCATTGAAAATGGGCCGCCCGCTGTTCCTCGAAGGCGAGGCGGGTGTCGGCAAAACCGAAGTCGCGAAAGTGCTCGCCGGTGCGCTCGGACGGCGTCTGGTGCGGCTGCAATGCTATGAGGGACTGGACTCTGCTTCCGCGCTCTACGAATGGAATCACGCAGCGCAAATGATCGCGATCCGTGTTGCGGAAGCCGAGGGTGCTGCGAACCGCGATAAGCTTACGGAAGATGTTTTCTCCGAACGCTACCTCATTCGCCGCCCGTTGCTGGAAGCGCTTTCACCCGATCCCGTCGGCGCGCCGG
>JAKFYO010000322.1 GCA_021730825.1 Hyphomicrobiales bacterium | reverse complement strand
GGCAAGACCACGGTGCTCAATCTGATTTCCGGCGCTCTGAAGTCCGACGCTGGCAGTATTCAGTTGCGCGGCAAGCCGCTCGAAACGTTGCCAGCCTTCAAGATTGCGCGCGAGGGGATTGCACGCACGTTCCAGCTCGTGCGCGTGCTTGGCTCCATGACCTGCAAGGAAAACGTGATCGCGGGGCTCGCTTTCGGCGCGAAAAGCCGTTGGGGCAAGGAAGCGGAACTTGCCGCGCATGAACTGCTTGCGCGCGTGGGTCTCGCGAGCCGCGCCGAGGTGATGACTTCGGAACTCACGTACATCGACCAGAAGCGGCTTGAGCTTGCGCGTGCGCTTGCGATGCAGCCGGAATTGCTTTTGCTCGACGAATGGCTCGCGGGGCTGAACCCGACCGAACTTCGCGAAGGCATCGATCTGGTGCGGTCGCTGCGGACCGAGGGCCGCACGATCCTGATGGTCGAGCATGTGATGGATGCGATCCGTTCGCTCTGCGACCGCTGTTACGTGATGAACGCGGGTAAAAAGATCGCAGAAGGCACATCCAAGGACGTGCTTTCCGATCCCGAGGTCGTGCGTGCCTATCTGGGAGACGCGGATGCTTGAGATTTCCGCTCTCTCTGTCGCTTACGGCAAACATCGCGCGCTCGACGACGTAAAGCTCTCGGTCGCGCAACAGGAAATCGTCGTCATTCTCGGCGCGAACGGCTCCGGCAAGACTTCGTTGCTGAAAGCGATCGCCGGTATCGTGCCGAAATCTTCCGCGCAGGTTTCGCTGTCCGGCCGCGATCTCCAGAAGATGCGCGCGAACGACATCGTCGAAGCAGGCCTCGCATTGGTTCCGGAAGGACGCGGCATTTTTGGCGATTTGACGGTTCGCGAGAACCTGATGCTCGGCGCCTATGCCAAGCGCGCACGGGCAAAAGAGAAACAAAATCTCGAGCGCACGTTGTCGCTTTTCCCGAAGCTTTCGCAGCGCATGGCCCAGGCCGCCAATACCATGAGCGGTGGCGAGCAGCAGATGGTCGCAATCGGCCGCGCGCTGATGTCGGCGCCCGACATTCTTCTGCTGGACGAGCCGTCGCTCGGCTTGTCTCCGCTCGTCTGCGGTGAGCTATTCGCTTCGCTTGCCAAGGTGCGTGCGGCCGGAATCGGAATCCTTCTGGTCGAACAGAACGCAAAGCGCAGCTTGCAGATCGCTGATCGTGGCTACCTTATCGAAACCGGCCGCATCAGCGGCGAGGGAACTGCTGCGCAGCTTCGCGACGATCCGGCGGTGCAGCGCGCTTATCTGGGGGCGGCGTGATGGGAAAGCTCGAGGGAAAAGTCTGCGTGGTTACGGGCGCCGCGGGGAGTCTCGGACTTGCTAGCACCGAAGCGATGCTCGCAGAAGGCGCAAAGGTTTTGCTCGTCGACCGCACCAACCAGCAGCTCGCGGCTGCGGCGAAGTCGCTTGAGAAATACGCAGGCCGCTTCGCAATCTGTGCTGCGAATGTCGCCGATGCTTCGGAAACGAAGAAATATATTGGTGCTGCCGTCGCCGAATTCGGCAAGATCGACGTGCTGTTTTCCAACGCCGGCATCTCCGGCGCGATTGCGACGATCGCGGAATATCCGGACGAACTGTTCGATCAGGTGATGGCGGTGAACGTCCGTGCGTCGTTTCTCGCGATCAAGTATGCGCAGCCGCAGATGAATGACGGCGGCAGCATCATCGTGACCTCGAGCGTGGTCGGCGTCACCAGCGATCCCGGTATCTGCGCCTATGCGACCTCGAAGCACGCCGTGATAGGCCTCGTGCGGACAGCTGCGAAGGAATTGGCTGGCCGCAACATCCGCGTGAATATCGTGGCACCCGGACCGATCGACAATTCATTTCAGAAGAACATCGAAGACGGCATCACCGCCGCGACAGGCCGCGACGGCACGAAGCTGCTGGACTCCATTATCCCGCTGCATCGTCACGCAAGAGCGGATGAAGTTGCGAAGATGGTGCTGTTCCTTGCCTCATCGGAGAGCAGCTTCTCGACCGGCAGCGTGTTCATGGCTGACGGCGGGATGCACGTCTGAGATTTCGCCAGCAAAAAGCAAGCAAGAGGAGGAGACGATGCCCGAGGTTGCAAAAAACGAATTCTGGAAAGACCTGAAGCCGATTACGAAGGTGTTTCAGCCCGACGCGCTGCCGGAGGTCTATACGAAGAACGCGCCGACGGATGACGAGAAATACTATGTTCCCTTCACGGAAACGGTTTCGTCGCGGCCGCTCTGGATTTCGCCATCGCAGAACAAGTGGTGCGATATCCTGATGGCGAAGTCGGCAGGCCTCGTGAACCGGCATTATCATCCGCACGAAGTCTTCGCCTATACGATCTCCGGCAAGTGGGGCTATCTCGAGCACGACTGGACCGCGACCGCGGGCGATTTCGTGTACGAAACGCCAGGCGAAGGCCATACGCTCGTCGCCTACGAGCACAAGGACCCGATGAAAGTGTTCTTTCAGGTCACCGGCCCGCTGGTTTGGCTCGATGAGAAAGGCGAAGCCAACGGATATTTCGACGTCCACGACTATATCGCGATGTGCAAGGCGCATTACGAGAAGG
>JAKFYO010000068.1 GCA_021730825.1 Hyphomicrobiales bacterium | reverse complement strand
CCTGAATGCGCTGGTCGCGGTCATGCCGGCCGCGGCGGCAGTACTGTCCATGCTCACCAGCATCATCAATCTCTGGCTCGCGGGCCGTGTCGCGCGGGTCTCCGGACGCCTGCGCCGCCCGTGGCCGAACCTCAACGAAGTCGCGCTGCCGATGTCCGCGGCGATCCTGCTAGGCGCCGCACTCGTCATTTCCTTCCTGTCCGGGATGACGGGCTTCATCGCGGCAATTCTGGTCGCGGTGATCGCGGTCGCCTATTCGATGGCCGGCTTCTCCTCGCTGCATGCGATCACGCGCAATGTCCGCGCGCGGACCTGGATCCTTTCAGGTGCCTGGACCAGCGTGATCCTGCTCGGCTGGCCGCTTCTGTTCGTGGCGATTCTCGGGGTCGCCGACTCCGCTTTCGACCTGCGCGGCAAGCAAGCCGCGAAGCAACCGCCCTTCCCACCCATTTCCCGAAATTGAAATCAGAGGAGTACTAAAATGGAAGTCATTCTACTGGAGCGCGTCTCCAAGCTCGGCCAGATCGGCGACACCGTGAAGGTGAAGGACGGCTTTGCCCGCAACTTCCTGCTGCCGAACGGCAAGGCGCTGCGCGCAACCGAAGCCAACAAGAAGAAGTTCGAGGGCATGAAGGCCCAGATCGAGGCGCAGAACCTCGAGCGCAAGCAGGAAGCGGAAGGCGTCGCGAAGAAGGTCGACGGCAAGTCGGTCATTCTCGTCCGTCAGGCCGGCGAAACCGGCCAGCTTTACGGCTCGGTCTCGACCCGCGACATCGCCGACGCGCTCACCAAGGACGGTGTCAGCGTCGAGCGCCGCCAGATCGTGCTGAACGCACCGATCAAGACCATCGGCCTGCACGTACTCCCGGTTGCGCTGCATCCGGAAGTCGAGGTCAAGATCACCGTCAACGTCGCCCGCACCCCGGACGAAGCCGAGCGTCAGGCGCGCGGCGAAGACCTGACCGTCGCCAAGACCGATCAGGAAGAAGCGCAGGCCCAGGCCAAGGTCGATGCCGGCAAGTTCTTCGAAGAAACCCCGGAAGAGCTCAAGCCGGAAGGCGAAGCTGCCGCCGAGGAAGCACCGAAGGCCTGATACCCTCTACGTCAACCAAAAACCCCGGAGCCGGCGCTGCCGCTTCCGGGGTTTTTCGTTTTGGAGGTAAGTCATGGAAATGGTTGAGGTTCAAAATCGCGCTTGCGTGCGGCACAAGCGGACGTCAATCGCTTCCACGAAATAATTTCCTGACTGTAGGCAGCAAATTTCCGCCATCGTGTGGCTGTCAACTTTTTTTCGAATCGATTTGTAGCTTGTGAATTGCTGTGGGCTGCGGATTCGCGCTTGCGACAGCGTGCGTGCGTGCTAATCAAATTCTCCTTGCGTGTCGCGTATTTCGCTGGCCCAAGACAAAACAGAAAACGCGAGACGATGGCACTCGACAGCGCACTGCGAAAAGCTTTCCCGGAACCGGAAACCGCCGAGTTCCGCCAGTCGCCGCACAACATCGAGGTTGAGCAGGCGCTCCTTGGCGCGATCCTCGTCAACAACGAGGCGTTCTATCGGGTTTCCGACTTTCTGGAGCCGAAGCACTTCTTCGAGCCGATCCACACGCAGATCTTCGAGGTCGCGGGCAGCCTGATCCGCGCCGGCAAGATCGCGAGCCCGGTTACGCTGAAGACCTTCATCCCGCCCGAGACCGACATCGCAGGGTTGAACCCCGCGCAGTATCTCGCGCGGCTTGCAGCCGAAGCCACCACGATCATCAACTCGGAAGATTACGGGCGGAATATCTACGATCTCGCGACGCGCCGCGAAATCATCGTGGTCGGCGAGGACATGGTGAACTTCGCCTTCGACGCGCCGCCCGATCTCACGCCCCAGCAGCAGATCGAAGACGTCGAGCGCCGTCTCTATGAGCTTGCCGAAACCGGAAAATACGGCGGCGGCTTCCAGAATTTCGGCACGGCGGCCAAGGCCGCGGTCGATCTCGCGTCCCTCGCCTATCAGCGCGACGGAAAACTTTCGGGTTTTGCGACCGGCCTCACCGATCTCGACGAGCGCATGGGCGGCTTGCAGAAGTCCGACCTCATCATCGTCGCGGGACGTCCCGGCATGGGCAAAACCGCGCTTGCCACCAACATCGCCTACAACATCGCTTCCGAATATGTCGGCGAAGCGCAGCCGAACGGCAGCATCGAGACCGTCGCCGGCGGCATTGTCGGCTTCTTCTCGCTCGAAATGTCCGCCGAGCAGTTAGCTACCCGTATTCTTTCCGAGCAGATCGAGATTTCGTCCTCGCGCATCCGGCGCGGCGAAATCAACGACGCCGAATTCTCGAAGCTCGCGGAAGCCGCACGCCAGTTCGAGCGCACGCAGCTTTTCATCGACGAAACCGGCGGCCTTTCGATCGCACAGCTTGCCGCGCGCGCGCGGCGCCTGAAGCGCCAACGCGGGTTAGATGTGATGGTGGTGGACTACATCCAGCTCCTCTCCGGCTCGAAGCGCGCGTGCGACAACCGCGTGCAGGAAGTGACGGAAATCACGACCGGGCTGAAAGCGCTCGCCAAAGAACTGAACGTGCCGATTGTCGCGCTCTCCCAGCTTTCGCGTCAGGTGGAATCCC
>JAKFYO010000034.1 GCA_021730825.1 Hyphomicrobiales bacterium | reverse complement strand
GACTGGAGCCGCGATCCCGCGGGCTTCTCCAATCATCTTGGCGGCACGGTCGCGGCCGCGATCTCTTCCGCGTCGACCGCACCCGGCTCATCCAGCGGTTCTTCCGGCGGCGGCTCGTCCGGCGGAGGAGGCGGTGGCGGCGGCGGCGGCGGCTGGTAAGTCGCCGCGCATCGTTCGCATGATCCGCAAGTTTCTTTATTCGCTTCTGTTTTGCGCGGTGCTTTCCAGCGCCGCGCAAGGCGTTGAACAGATCAAGCTCTTCGAGAGCGAAGTCGAGGTGCAGACCAACGGCGACCTGATCGTCACCGAGAATATCACGGTCAATGTCGAGCTTCGCGAAATCCGGCGCGGAATCCTGCGCGACTTTCCGACGACCTATGCGCTGCGCGACGGGCGCCGGGTCGTGATCGGGTTCGACGTTCTTTCCGTGCAGCGCAACGGCTGGGACGAGAAGTATTCGGTCGAGAATCTTTATAACGGAAAACGCATTCGCATCGGCGATCCGTCGCAGATGCTCTCGCGCGGCGAGGTGAAATACACGATCAAGTATCGCACGACGCGGCAGATCGGTTTCTTCTCCGATCTCGACGAGCTCTACTGGAACGTCACCGGCACCGGCTGGACCTTCGATATCGAGCAGGTGACCGCGATCATCAGGCTGCCTGCGGGCGCGAAGATTCAGGCGCGATCGTTTTACACCGGAGAGCAGGGCGAGAAAAAGCAGGACGCTTACGTTGTCGGCGAGAACGAAAACGTCATTGTCTTTCGTACCTCGAAGCGCCTGCCGCGCGCGAACGGACTGACGGTCGCAATCGCGTGGCAGAAGGGAATTGTTTCGCCGCCGGGCGCTTATCTCCGCGCCGTCTATTTCTTCTTCGACAACATCGCGGTGTCGCTCTCGGTTCTCGGCTTTGCGATGGTGTTCTTTTATTTCTTCTATCAGTGGTTTCGATACGGGCGCGACCCGGCGAAAGGCACCATCATCCCGGTGTTCGAGCCGCCCGCGGGCATGTCCGCGGCGGCGATGCGTTACGTCGATAAATACGCAAGCTACGACAATAAGACCTTCACTGCCGCGATCGTGGAGCTCGGCGTTAAGGGCCACCTGAAGATTACGGAGAAAGACAACGTCACGAGCGTGGAGCGGCGCGATGGCGGCAAAGCAATCTATGACGGCGAAGATGCGATCAAGCGGCAC
Source organism: Hyphomicrobiales bacterium (assembly GCA_021730825.1). Classification (GTDB taxonomy): domain Bacteria; phylum Pseudomonadota; class Alphaproteobacteria; order Rhizobiales; family Xanthobacteraceae. Next base: position 1,437 of record JAKFYO010000034.1, on the reverse strand, counting down.
TTCTTTCCGAAGGAGAAGCACAAGACGCTGGAGTTGAAGAAGGAAAACCACGTCAGGATCGGCGGCGCGAACGACGCGCTGAAAGCGAACCTGACGCGGCTTTACGACGACCTGTTTCGCCATAACTACGGCAAATGGGGCTGGGGGCTTTTTCTCACCTTCGTCGCCGTCGTGCTCGCGTTATTTGGTATCGCGGTTCAATTCAGGAGCGGGGTCGCGACCGATGTCGTGATCGGCACGATGCTGCCGATCATTCCGCTCTTGCTCGCGTCGTTTGCGTTGAACAACGGTTTCACTTCGCGGAGCGACAATGGGTTCCTGTTCTCCATCGGAATCATTTTCGGCATCATCCCGGCCGCGCTCGGGCTCTGGTATGTCTGGCGCAGCGTCGATGGTATCTACGAGATGATCCCGACGATCTGCGCCTTCGCCGCGACGATGCTTTGCGCGTTCTATCTCGAATGGATGGAAGCGCCGACGCCGGAGGGCCGCAAGGCGCTCGACCACATCGAGGGCTTACGCGAGTACCTGAACACAGGCGGCGAGGGGCCACGCCTTGAGGCGCTCAATGCGCCTGCGAGAACGCCGGAATTGTTCGAGCGCATGTTGCCTTACGCAATCGCGCTCGATGTCGAGAATACCTGGGCGGAGAAATTCAAGAACGTGCTTGCGGCAGCGGCCGCCGGTGCGGCGACTGCAGTTGCGACGGGTGCTGCAATGTCGTGGTACTCCGGCAAGCACGACTGGAGCAAAGACAGCGGGAGTTTCACCAGCGCGGTGTCGTCGAGCATCACGACCGTCGTTGCCTCGTCTTCGGTCGCGCCGGGCACGAGTTCAAATTACAGCGGTTCGAGTTCGAGCTATTCCAGTTCCAGCGGCGGCAGTTCTGGCGGTGGATCGTCCGGCGGCGGTGGTGGCGGCGGTGGCGGATCGGGCTGGTAGTCAGCCGCTGATTGCCGGATTTTTCTGCGCGCGGAATGCCATGCGGCCCTGATTGTGACCTAAGTTCGGGCGCAGTCTAGCTGCGTCATAGCCGGCTTCGGTAAGCAGCTTCAGCATTTCCGCTTCGTCGTAGGTCGTCAGGCCAAGCTGCATACGAAGTTTGCGGTAGTCCGAGAGCGTGGTCTTCACGAGGCCGATGAAGGCCGCGGTGAGAAAGCCGTTCTTGCGCGCGAAGTTCAGCAACGAAAGCGCGTCTGCGATTGCGCTTTGCTTCGGGCCGATCACATCGGCGACGACCAGCGCGCCACCCGGCGAAAGCACGCGCCGCCAGACTTTTAGAAGTGCCACGAGTTCTGGGCGCTTCAGATATTGCAGCAACGAATTTGCGACGATGAGGTCGAGGCTTTCCGGCTCCATCGCCGCCACGTCTTCCGGCGTGACGATGGCAATGTTCGCGATTTTGCCGAAGCGTTCTTTCAGCCGGGTGCGCACCGT
>JAKFYO010000237.1 GCA_021730825.1 Hyphomicrobiales bacterium | reverse complement strand
CCGAGCCAGAAGAAGAAATGAATCAGAAGAAAAAATGAGACGACAGCGCCGAACCAAAATCGTGGCAACCCTTGGCCCCGCTTCATCGGAGCCCGCCACGATAGAAAAATTGTTTCTGGCCGGCACCGACGTATTTCGCATCAATATGAGCCACACGCCGCATGAAGCCATGCGCGCGTTCGTGAATACGATCCGCACAATCGAAGAACGTCATGACCGGCCGATCGGCATTCTCGCGGATTTGCAAGGACCGAAGCTCCGCCTTGGCGCGTTCAGAAACGGCGGCGCTCAGCTCGAAGCAGGCGCGACCTTCGTGCTCGATTCCGATCCCGCGCCCGGCAGCGAGAAGCGTGCGCACCTTCCGCATCCCGAAATTCTCGAAGCGCTGCGTCCCGGCCATCGTCTTCTGATCGACGACGGCAAGGTGAAACTCACCGTGACCGAAGCGACCCATAATCGCACGGTCGCCCGCGTCGATGTCGCCGGCCGCGTCTCCGACCGCAAGGGTGTCAGTCTTCCCGACTCCATTCTCAACGTGTCCGCGCTTACGCCGAAAGACCGCGGCGATCTCGAAGCCTGTCTCGAAGCGGGCGTCGACTGGATCGCGCTGTCTTTCATCCAGCGCGCCGACGACGTTGCCGAAGCGAAGAAACTCGTGCGCGGCCGCGCGGCCGTGCTCTCGAAAATCGAAAAGCCGCAGGCGATCGGCGCGCTCGAAGGAATTCTCGAACTTTCCGATGCGCTGATGGTGGCGCGCGGCGATCTCGGCGTGGAAATGCCGCTTGAGCGGGTGCCGGCACTCCAGCGCAAAATCATCAGCGCGGCGCGGCGCGCGGGCAAGCCGGTCGTCGTCGCGACGCAAATGCTGGAGTCGATGATTACGACGCCGATCCCGACCCGCGCCGAAGTGTCTGACGTCGCAAACGCCGTCTATGAAGGCGCGGACGCCGTCATGCTGTCGGCGGAGTCCGCGGCCGGCAGCCATCCCGTGCTCGCCGTCGAGACCATGAACAAGATCGCCGAAGAAGTGGAACGCGAGTCCGAATACTTCGAGGGCTTGGCTGCGCAACGCGTGGCGCCCGAAGCGACCGGCGCGGATGCGATTTCCGCCGCCGCGCGGCAGATCGCGGAAACGCTCGATCTCGCGGCGATTCTTTGCCTGACCAGTTCGGGTGCCACCGCGATGCGCGTCGCCCGCGAACGTCCGAAACCGCCGATCATCGCGCTCTCGCCGAAGGTCGAAACAGTGCGGCGTCTTTCGCTGCTCTGGGACGCCCATTGCGCCTTCATGGGCGACGAGAAAGATATCGACGTCACGATCAAGCGGGCATGCGCCATCGCCTTCAGGGAAGGTCTAGTGAAGGTCGGTCAGCGGGTGATTCTGGTGGCTGGTGTTCCGCTCGGTACGCCGGGCGCAACCAACATGGTGCGCATCGCCTACATTTCCGACGACGGCGGCGTCGATTAAATATCCCGGCCTTCGACCTGAAGCTTCAGGCGCCGTACGATTTCGGGAATGGCCTCGAGATGCGGATTGATCTCAAGCGCGCGGCGATAAGCCTCTAACGCGCGCTTCTCTTCGCCGATATCCTGCAAGATCACGCCGAGCCCGGCGAGCGCCTGATAGTGACGCGGTTCCTGCGCGATCACGACGCGTAAATCCGCTAGCGAGCGATAGATATCCTTTCGCGCGAAATGCAGCGTTGCGCGTCGCGCCCAGGCTTCGGTGTAGCGCGGATTGATCTGGATGATGGAGTCGAGCAGCTCCTGCGCGGTCTTGAATTCCTTCGCTTCGATCGTGACCTGCGCACGCACCATCAATAAATTGAGCGTATCGCTTTCAGTAACGGCGAGCGTGCCTTCGATGCGCTTTTCGATCTGGCGCGCGATCTGCGCACTGGGTGCGGCTTTCAGCGCGGCAAAAAGGCCATCGAGCTGTTGCGCGCGGTCGAGCTGCTTCTTCTGTTTCTGGCCGCGTTTGGTGGCGGCGGGCGGCGTTTTTTGCGTGGCACCCGGCCCGGTCTGCGCGAGCAGCGGCTGCGCGGCAAAGGGCGCAAGCGGAAGTGCTGCAATCAAGAAGACTCGGAAGAGCTTCATAAGAGCGAGTCTATGCGGGGCTGCCCGCACCGCAAGCCCGAAAAGGGCGCAGGCAAACGAAATCCGGCGCACGTTTCCGTGCGCCGGACAAAACTGTCAGGTCGCGAAACTTAGCCCTGGCGGGCTTTGAAGCGCTTCTGCGTCTTGTTGATGATGTAGACGCGGCCTTTGCGGCGCACGAGACGGTTGTCCCGGTGACGGGTGCGCAGCGAGCGGAGCGAATTGCGGACTTTCATCGTCGAATTCCTAGGTTCGCGGGGTTTCTAGGGGCCACTCCCGGCCCTGTCAAACGTCTATGCGGGCTTTTTCAGCCGGAACCGGAGCAAAGTACGCTTTCAGGCATTCTGCCCTTGACTCCCTGCTCCATCGCCATTACTTAACCAGACAGTTAAGTATTAAACCCGCTTCCGAGGCGATCATGGCGACCCATCCTACGCTCGACCGCACCTTTGCCGCGCTATCAGACCCTACGCGACGCGCCCTTCTCGCGCAGCTTGCCGCGCAGGAGAAGGCGACCGTCAGCGAGCTGGCGCAACCG
>JAKFYO010000303.1 GCA_021730825.1 Hyphomicrobiales bacterium | reverse complement strand
AGGGAATCCGGCGATGATGATGAGCATCGCATTCCGGAACACATGGCCGTAAAGCACGCGGCGTTCCGAAAGCCCCTTCATGCGCGCGGTCACGACATACTGTTTACGGATTTCGTCGAGGAAGGAGTTTTTCGTAAGCAGCGTCATGGTCGCGAACGAGCCGAGCAGCATCGCCGTGATCGGCAGCGTGAGATGCCAGAAATAGTCGCCGATCTTGCCGAGCAGCGACATTTGATCCCAGTCGGGCGAAGTGAGGCCGCGCAGCGGGAAGGCCGAGCTTAATCCCCACGGCAGATTGAGCGAGCCGCCCGCGAACACGACGATCAGGAAAATCGCGAACATGAATGCCGGGATGGCGTAGCCGATGATGACGATGACCGAAGTCCAGCCGTCGAAGCGCGTGCCGTCGCGGACTGCCTTCGCGATCCCGAGCGGAATCGAAATGAGATACGTGAGCAACGTCAGCCAGAGCCCGAGCGAAATCGAAACCGGCATTTTCTGAATAATGAGATCGAGCACCTGCGCGTCGTGGAAATAGCTGCGGCCGAAGTCGAAGCGCGCGTAATTCCACAGCAACAGCAGGAAGCGCTCGTGCGCGGGCTTGTCGAAGCCGAACTGCTTTTCGAGATCCTTGACGATCTGCGGGTCCAGACCCTGCGCGCCGCGATAGCGCGAGCTTGTCGTATCGAACGAGCCGCTCGGATTGTTCTGCCGGTAAAGTTCGCCGCCGGAGCGATTGAGCCGGTCGGAGGTCGAGACGTCGGCGCCTGTGAGTTGCGCGATCGCTTGCTCGACCGGGCCGCCCGGCGCGAACTGAATTACGAGAAACGAGACCAGCATGATCCCGAGAATGGTCGGAATAATGAGGAGCAGGCGGCGAACGATATAGGCGAGCATTCAGGCTCCTGCGGCAATACTTATAAACAAATTGCGCGGGTTACGGTTGCCGGTCAATCGGCGCGGGCGCGCCACCATGTCTCGGGGATTGCGCGCCCATAACGCGGCTTTTCTTTGGGCCGTGCGAAGACGTCCCAATACGCGATCCAGTGGGTGCCCTTATTCCACTGCGGAATCCAGTAATGGCTCGCCCGCAGCACGCGGTCGAGCGCACGGCAGGCGGTGGTGAGCGATTCGCGCGTCTTCGCCTCGACGATCTTTTCGATGAGCGCATCGACCACCGGGTCGGAAATGCCGGGGAGGTTGCGCGAGCCTGTGAGCTTCGCGGCATCCGACGAGAAGAATGTGCGGAGCGATTCTCCCGGCGTCGCGCTGGTCGAAAAGCGCTGCACGGTGATGTCGAAATCGAAGGTCTGGAGGCGCAACTGGAATTGCGCCGGATCGACGAGGCGCATGTTCGCGTCGATCCCAAGACGGCGCAGATTGGAAATAATTGCGCTGTGGTGCGGTTCGAACGAAGTCGAATTGTTCAGGAATTCGATCGTGAACGGCTCGCCTTTGGCGGTCATCCGCTTACCGTCTTTGATCTCGCAACCGGCTTCGCGCAGCAGCGCCGCCGCGCGCCGCAACAGGTTTCTATCCTGGCCCGAACCATCCGCTAGCGGCGGCACATAAGCCTCGCCGAAAACCGCGTCGTCGATCTTGCCGCGAAACGGCTCTAACAAGGCAAGTTCTTCAGGCGACGGCTTGCCCTGCGCCGCCATGTCCGAATTCTGAAAATAGGAAACCGTGCGGTCGTAGGAGCCGTACATAAGGTTCTTGTTCATCCACGGAAAATCCATGGCAAGCCCGAGCGCTTCGCGCGCGCGTTTGTCGGAAAATTTCTCGCGGCGCGTATTGATGAACCAGCCTTGCGCGCCTGAGGCGGTTTGATCGGGCAGGATTTCCTGCTTCACGCGGCCGTCGCGCGCCGCGGGAAAATCGTAGCCCGTGGCCCAGGTGCGCGAAGTAAATTCTTCGCGGAAGAGATAGTTGCGCGCGGTGAAGCCTTGAAAGCCTACATCGCGGTCGCGATAGAACTCGTAACGCACCGTCTCGAAATTATGCATGCCGCGGCTGACGTTCAGCTTCTCGCCCCACCAGTTTGCAAAGCGGTCATACTCGATGAAGCTGCCGGGCTTGAGGCGCCCGACGCGATAAGGGCCGGAGCCCAGCGGCGCACTCAGCGTCGCATCGTCGAAATTGCGCCCTTCGTAATATTTGCGCGAAAGGATCGGCAAAGCCGCGACCGTCAAAGGCGTCTCCCGTCCGCGGGCCTTGATGAAGCGAACGGATAAAATGTCATCGCTCGCGGCTTCCACGCTTTCGACATCCCTGAGGATAATGCGAAAGAGATTGTGGCCAATGGTCTTCAGCGTGTTGATCGACCAGGCCGCGTCATGGGCGGTGAGTTTCGTGCCGTCGTGAAATTGCGCTTCCGGCCGGATACGAAAGCGATAGGTAAGTCCGTCTTCCGAGGCTGCAACCGAGCTTGCAGCCATCCCATACATCGCATCAGGCTCGTCGAGCGCGCGCACCATCAGCGACGTGAATGTCAGCTCCATCCCGAGCGCGCCGTCGTTCTTCTGCGAATAGATGTTCAGCGTGTTGAACGTCTCGAGGTTCTGGTTGAACTGGCTCGATGAACCGATCTGCGAGAACGCGCCACCCTTCGGCTGGCGCGTTCTCGCAGATCGGTTCATC
>JAKFYO010000315.1 GCA_021730825.1 Hyphomicrobiales bacterium | reverse complement strand
CATTCGCGGCGTCGAGACGCTTCTTCGGGTCCGGCGAAACGAGACGCAGCGTACCGAGTGCCGCATCGACCGTTGTGCGCACACGATTGTTCTGGCGCACGGGACGCAGACCTTCGGGCACCTTCGTCTCAACGGCACCGGTCGCGAGATTTTTGAGCTTGCCGCCTGCCTCGCGAAGATAAACAGATTTGGTCGCCGGATCGAACAGCACATTGCCCTGCCCGATGCTGGAAACGACAGGCTCGGCGTCGGCGTGACCGCTCGCGGCGATTGCAGTGATCGCGTCGGCGGTATCGGAGAAAGAGTCGGCCGCCAGTTTCGGCAGCGCATCTTCGAAAGGGCCCGCTTGCGCGAGCGGTGCGCAAAGCAATGTGAAGATAAGAGCGGAGGCAGCCGCGAACTTGCGAGAAATCACTCGAATAGAGTTCATGGCTTGCGGCCTTTTTTTGTTTTGGAAATCCGGGCGGGAGTTTCGCTCCCGCCCGGTTGATCAAGAGATCAAGCGCGAATTACGAACCGCACTTGTTGGTCTTGGTGTTGAAGTTGCCGCACTTGAGCTTCACCCAGTCGGCAACGAGGTCCTTCGAGCCTTCGAGATACGGCGACCAGGCAGCACCCGGCACGAGACCGTCGGTCTTCCACACCACGTCGAACTGACCGTCGGCGCGGATTTCGCCGATGAACACGGGCTTGGTGATGTGGTGGTTCGCGAGCATTTCGGACTCGCCGCCCGTCAGGTTCTTCGCCTTGATGCCCGGAAGCGCCTCGATGACCTTATCCGGAGCAAAGGTGCCGGCCTTCTCGACCGCCTTCACCCACATGGCAAAACCGACAACGTGTGCTTCCATCGGGTCGTTGGAAACGCGCTTCGGATTCTTGGTGAAGGCCTTCCACTTCGCGATGAATTCCTTGTTGTCTGCATTCTCGATCGACTGGAAGTAGTTCCAGGCGGCGAGATGGCCGACGAGGTTCTTGGTGTCGAGACCGGCGAGTTCTTCTTCGCCGACCGAGAACGCGACGACCGGGATGTCCTTGGCCGACACACCCTGGTTCGAAAGCTCCTTGTAGAACGGAACGTTCGCGTCGCCGTTGATCGTGGACACAACGGCGGTCTTCTTGCCGCCGGTGCCGAACTTCTTGATGTTCGCGACAATCGTCTGCCAATCGGAATGGCCGAACGGCGTGTAGTTGATGAGGATGTCTTCGTCCTTGACGCCCTTCGACTTCAGGTAGGCTTCAAGGATGCGGTTCGTGGTGCGCGGATAGACGTAGTCCGTGCCCGCGAGCACCCAACGCTCTATCTTGTATTCCTTGGCGAGATAGTCGACCGCAGGGATCGCCTGCTGGTTCGGCGCGGCACCGGTGTAGAACACGTTGCGCTCGGACTCTTCGCCTTCGTACTGAACCGGATAGAACAGGATCGAATTCAATTCCTTGAATACCGGCAGCACGGACTTGCGGGACACCGAGGTCCAGCAGCCGAACACGACCGAGACCTTGTTCGCGTTGATCAGCTCGCGCGCCTTTTCGGCGAACAGCGGCCAGTTAGACGCAGGATCGACGACGACGGCTTCGAGTTTCTTGCCGAGAACGCCGCCCTTCTTGTTCTGCTCTTCGATGAGCATGAGCATCACGTCTTTCAGCGTGGTTTCGCTGATCGCCATGGTGCCCGAGAGCGAATGCAGGATGCCGACCTTTACGGTCTCCTGCGCGGCGGCGGGTGCCGCCGAGATCGAAACAGCCAGTGCTGCGGTACCGGCCGCTAACCCTAGCTTTTTGAAAACATTGAACATGAAAGCTCCCCATGAGGTTCGAGCCGGATGGATCGAAGGCGCGCGAACATTGGCGGACGCTTACGCCGAGCAAGGGAGTTGCAACGCACATGCCAGCTTGAAGGACCAGCAAATCAGCCCATTTTACGGGCTTCTGTGACAGGCCTGACCAGAATCTAGGCAGCGATCATTTGTCTGTATAAAAACTAGGCAATATCCCTGAATTGTATTCAGACACGCTTATCGGCTGAGACCCGTCATCCGCTCGATAGCGCCGTCGAGGGTCGCGTCATGCTTCGCAAAGCAAAAGCGCACCACGCTGGTAACCGGGTCTTCGGCGTAGAAGGCGGAGACCGGGATCGCGGCCACCTTGTTCTCGGTGACCAGCCGCTGGCAGAAATCCACGTCGCGCTCATTGATGCCGAGCGCCGCGAGATCGACGTTCATGAAGTACGTGCCCTGACTCTCGAGCGGCGCGAAGCCGAGCTTCTGCAGGCCGCCAGCGAACCGGTCGCGCGAACGCGCCAGCGTCGAACGCATCGAAGTAAAATAATCGTCGGCTTTGCCGAGGCCGTAGGCCACCGCCGCCTGCAAGTTCGGGGGCGTCGTGAAAGTGATGAACTGGTGTGCCTTCGATAGCCCGCGCATCAAAGCCGGAGCCGCGCAGACGAAGCCTACCTTCCATCCGGTCAGACAGAATATCTTTCCTGCCGAGCCGATCTTGATCGTGCGTTCGCGCATGCCCGGCACCGAGAGCATCGAAACGTGTTTCCGGCCGTCGAAAACAACATGCTCCCAGACTTCGTCGCAGATCGCGACTGCATCGAACTCTTCGCAGAAACGCGCGAGCAGTTGCAGATCCTCCATCG
>JAKFYO010000264.1 GCA_021730825.1 Hyphomicrobiales bacterium | reverse complement strand
CAACGAAGTCTCTGGATTCGTGAAGGAAAACGAAGCCGACGAGAAGATGAAGGCCTTCACCGTCCCTCTGGCTGAATCCTTGAAGCACCTGCAAGGTGCGACCATGTGGTTCATGCAGAATGCAATGAAGCGGCCCGACAACGCAGGTGCAGGCTCCTACGACTACATGCACCTCTTCGGGCTCGTGGCACTCGGTTACATGTGGGCGCAGATGGCGAAGGCCGCGCTCGCAAAGAAGAACGGCAACGGTTCCGCGCCGACGATGGACGCGAAGCTGATGACCGCGAAGTTCTTCGTCGAACGCATGTTGCCGGAGACGGGCGCGCATCTGAAGCGCATCCAGTCCGGCGCCGACAATCTGATGGATATGCCCGCGGAAGCCTTCTGAGCTTTCGCAAAGATAAAACGGGAGACGCCAATGACCGAAGCATTTGTTTACGACGCAGTACGCACCCCGCGCGGCCGCGGCAAGAAAGACGGCTCGCTGCACGAAGTGTCGACGTTGTCGCTTGCGACGACCGCGCTCCGCGCGATCAAGGAGCGCAACAATCTGGATACGCACTTGGTTGACGACGTCGTGCTCGGTTGCGTCGATCCGGTCGGCGAAGCCGGCTCCGACGTTGCGCGCGCAGCGGCACTCAACGCCGACTACGGCAATCACGTGCCGGGCGTGCAGATCAATCGCTTCTGCGCTTCGGGCCTGGACGCCGTGAACTTCGCAGCCGCGCAGGTGATGTCCGGCCAGCACGACATGACGATCGGCGGCGGCGTGGAAGCGATGTCGCGCGTCGGCATGGGCGCCTCCGGTGGCGCATGGCCGATGGACCCGCAGATCGCGGTGAAGTCTTATTTCATGCCGCAGGGCGTCTCGGCCGATTTAATCGCGACTAAATACGGCTTCTCGCGCGATGACGTCGATCAGTACGCGGTCGAAAGCCAGAAGCTGGCGGCGCAGTCGTGGAAAGAAGGCCGCTTCAAGAAATCGATCGTGCCGGTCAAGGACGTTAACGGCATCACGATCCTCGATCACGACGAGCACATGCGCCCATCGACCGACATGCAGTCACTCGGCCAGCTCAAGGCTTCGTTCCCGCAGATGGGTGAGTTCGGTGGTTTCGCGGCTGTCGCGATCCAGGCGCACCCGGAAGTCGAAGCGATCAATTACGTGCATCACGCCGGCAACTCGTCGGGCATCGTCGATGGTGCTGCTGCCGTGCTGATCGGCAACGCCGAAGCCGGCAAGAAAGCGGGTCTCAAGCCGCGCGCGCGCATCCGCGCGTTCGCGAACATCGGCTCGGAGCCCGCGCTGATGCTGACCGGCCCGGTCGACGTCACCGAGAAGCTTTTGAAGAAGGCGAAGATGTCGATCAACGACATCGACCTCTTCGAACTGAACGAAGCTTTCGCTTCCGTGGTTCTCCGCTACATGCAGGCGTTCAACATCCCGCGCGAAAAGATCAATGTGTGCGGCGGCGCAATCGCGATGGGTCACCCCTTGGGTGCCACCGGCGCGATGGTATTCGGCACGGTGCTCGACGAATTGGAGCGCACCGGAAAGTCGACCGCGCTGGTCACGCTTTGCATCGGTGCCGGCATGGGCACTGCAACCATCATCGAACGCGTTTGATCGCGCTTATCCGAAAACGGAAAGCGACGGGAGGAAACTATGGCTTATAAAAATTTCACGGTGGACGTGGATGGCGACGGCATTGCGCTCGTCACCTGGAATATGCCGGACCGTTCGATGAACGTGTTCTCGGCTGACGTGATGACCGAACTATCGAAGATCGTCGATGAAGTATCGAGCGACGCCAAGATCAAGGGCGTCGTTGTCACTTCGGGTAAAGACACTTTCTCCGGCGGCGCCGATCTCACCATGCTCGAAACCATGGGCGACACCTTCAAGAAGCTCACCAAGGACAAGGGTGAGGAAGAAGCGAACAAATTCCTGCTCGAGCAGTCGAGCGCGATGTCGCGCACCTATCGCAAGCTGGAAACCTCCGGCAAGCCGTGGGTCGCAGCCGTAAACGGCACAGCGATGGGCGGCGCGTTCGAACTCGCACTCGCCTGTCATCATCGCGTGGTCAGCGACAATCCGAAGCTGCGCCTCGGTCTTCCTGAAGTGAAGGTTGGTCTGTTCCCCGGCGCGGGCGGCACGCAGCGCGTTCCAAGGATCGTGCCGACGCAGGATGCACTCCAGATGCTCTTCAAGGGCGAAGCGTTGAAAGCCGACAAGGCGAAGACGATGAAACTCGTCGACCAGATCGTCCCGCAGGACAAACTCGTCGAAACCGCGAAGGCCTGGATCAAGGCGGGCGGCAAGGGCGTGCAGCCGTGGGACGTCGATGGCTTCAAGCTTCCCGGCGGTCCGGTGTTCTCCAAGGGCGGCATGATGGTGTTTCCGCCTGCGAACGCGATCTATCGCCGCGAGACTTACGACAACTATCCGGCAGCGAAGGCGATTCTTCAGTGCGTCTATGACGGCCTGCAACTGCCGATGGACCTCGCGCTGAAAGTCGAATCGCGCTGGTTCGCGCATATCCTGAAGTCGAAGGAAGCGGCGGCGATGATCCGCTCGCTCTTCATCTCGATGCAGGAACTCAATAAAGGCGCGCGCCGTCCGGAAGGCGTTCCGCCGTCC
>JAKFYO010000028.1 GCA_021730825.1 Hyphomicrobiales bacterium | reverse complement strand
CTTCGTCCTTCGAAAAGGCGATGCCGGTGACGACCTGATTTTCCACGATCTCCTCCTCGTCGCAGATCAACGTGCCGGGCGGACGGCCTTTGCCGTCCACTTGCGGCGCGTCGGGCGCATCGAAACTCGAGCGCACGAACAAACGCACTTTCTGTGTCATCGCAAGCTCGACCGAACGAACCTGCAAAACCTTGGCACCGAGCGACGCCATCTCAAGCATTTCCTCGAACGCAACCGCTTCGAGACGCTTCGCCTTCGGCACGATACGCGGATCGGTCGTATAGACACCATCGACATCGGTATAGATGTCGCAACGGTCGGCATGGATCGCAGCGGCAACCGCGACGGCACTCGTGTCCGAGCCGCCACGGCCGAGCGTCGAGATGCGTCCCGTTTCCTGATTGACGCCTTGGAAGCCAGCGATCACCGCGACTTCCTTCCGCTCCTTAAAGCGCTTGATCAGTTCTTCGCCGTTCAAACCCTTGATGCGCGCGGAAGCATGCGTGCCGTCAGTGTAGAGCGGCAACTGCCAGCCCTGCCACGAACGCGCGGTGATGCCCATGCCTTGCAGCACGATCGCGAGCAAACCGGACGTCACCTGTTCGCCGGAAGCCACCACCGCATCATATTCGCGCGCGTCATGCATGGGTGACGCGTCGCGGCACCAGGCCACGAGTTCGTTGGTCTTGCCCGACATCGCCGACACGACGACCGCGACCTCATGGCCGGCATCGACCTCGCGCTTCACATGCCGCGCGACGTTCCGGATTCGCTCGATGTCGGCGACGGAAGTGCCGCCGAATTTCATGACCAGACGGGCCATCGATTACTCTTGGTTCGACAAAAGCGCCGGAGCGCAACCTTCGCCCCGGCGGAAAAGGCGCGTATAGATACAGCCCGAGGCCAGCCCCCGCAACGGCGGAAATGGCCGCGTTTGTTGGAATTTTTCCATGCCTGAGGCGCAAAGAAAAACGACGATCGACCCCGCCGAGGTCTCGCGCTTTGCCGCCATGAGCAAGGAGTGGTGGGCCGCGAACGGTAAGATGCGCCCCCTGCATGCGCTGAACCCAGTACGGATCGCGTTCATCAAGGATCACGCCTGCGACCTGTTCGACCGCAGCCCGCGGAAGCTCGACTGCCTCTCAGGTCTTCGCATTCTCGATATCGGCTGCGGCGGTGGAATTTTATCGGAGCCGCTGGCAAGGCTCGGCGGCAATGTCGTTGGCGTCGATCCGGCAGCGGAGAATGTCGAAGTGGCAAAACTCCACGCCGAGCAGTCCGGCCTTTCCATCGACTATCGCGCGACCACTGCCGAAGCGCTAGCGGATGCGGGCGAGAAGTTCGACATCGTGATTGCGTCGGAAGTCGTCGAACATGTTGCCGATCTTGCGCTGTTCGTGAAACGTGCGTCCGAGATGGTGAAGCCCGGCGGATTTTTTGCCGTCACCACCATCAATCGCACCATGAAAAGTTTTGCGCTCGCCATCGTCGGCGCGGAATACATTCTGCGCTGGCTTCCGGTCGGCACGCACACCTGGGACAAGTTCGTGACGCCGGAAGAAATGCAGCAGGAATTTTTCGTAAACGGCCTGAGCGAACTCGACCGCGGCGGAATCATTTTCAATCCGCTCACCGGCGAGTGGCGCCGCGGCATGGATACCGACGTCAACTACATGATCGCGGCGAAGAAGCCCGGCTAGTTCCGGTCGTCCGGCAAGAGCGGCAGCGGGTGGATATCCACCTCTTCGTCCAAGAGCGACTTCACTTCTTCCGGCGACGCCTCGCCATAAATCGAACGGCGCTCGATCTCTTCGTTGTGCATCTTGCGGGCGAGTTCCGGAAATTTCTCGCCGACATCTTCCGCGTTCTTGGTCACGTGATCGCGTAACTCGCGCAGCTTCTGGCGGAATTCCTGCTCCTGCGGCGACATCATCGCGACCGGCGCTTTTTCCTGCGCGGGTTTGTTGCGTGGAGCTTTATCGGTGCGCTTGAGTCGCGGCGACATGATTTGTTTTTCGACTTCAAACGAGCCGCAGACCGGGCATTCGACGAGATGCTTCTTGCGCTGCGCATCGTAATCGCCCGACGAGCGGAACCAGCTTTCGAAACCGTGCCCGGCTTCGCAATGCAGATCGTAGCGGATCACGACGCTTTACCGACCAGATGCAGATGCCCGCGTTCTTGTGCGGTGCTCGCGACCTCGAAGCGGCGGCCATGCTCGAGCGAGGGAATGCGCGCACGAACTTTTGCGACTTCCTCGACATCGATCTCGGCAATCACAACTTGCGGATCAGTACCGCCTTCCGCGAGCACGCGGCCCCAAGGATCGACGATCATGCTGTGACCGTATGTGTCGCGGCCGTTTTCGTGCCGACCGCCTTGTGCCGCCGCGAATACGAACGAACCGGTTTCGATCGCGCGCGCGCGTTGCAGTACATGCCAATGCGCTTCGCCGGTCTGCTTGGTGAAGGCTGCGGGCACCGCCATGAAATGCGCGCCCGCTCCCGCAAGCGCACGATAAAGCGCGGGGAAACGAAGATCGTAGCAAATCGTGAGACCCAAACGGCCCCATGGCAGATCGGCGGTAATCGCGACTTCGCCGGGCTTGTAGGTATTCGACTCGCGATAGCTCTCGCCGCCCGCAAGC
>JAKFYO010000235.1 GCA_021730825.1 Hyphomicrobiales bacterium | reverse complement strand
CAACCGACGCTTCCGGCAAAGTACAGCCGAACCAAGCAGAAGGCTGGAATCCACAAGGTTACGGCGCGAATCCGGTTCATAAAATTCAGGTCACTGTCCGCTAGTTTGTTGCGGCGCATGTTGAGTACGCCGCGCGAAGCATTACGCTTTGAGGCGGACGGAGTTGCCGTAAGCGCTCCCCCATAAAAAAAGAACGCCGAACGCCCCGCCGTAAGCGGAGGCCAGGAGGAAGCCATGACGAAGCGCGAGCGCTCGCTTGAAGAATTGTATCGTGACGATCCGGAGCGCGCCGACGCGCTGCTCTACAACCGGAAGACCGGAACGAGCCGCCGCGGTTTTCTAGGTGGGGCCGGTGTCGCCGCAATGGGCGCGATGGTCGGAGGTGCGATTCCGTTCTCGCAGAATATGCCGGCGGGGTTTGTGCCCGCCGCGTTCGCGCAAACCACGCCGCCCGCCGCGCCCGAGAAAAAAGGTCCGCAGCTTCTCGACTTCCCCGGCAAGGACAAAGGTCTTGTCGTGCTCGGCGATCGTCCGCTGGTCGCGGAAACGCCGGAAGCGTTGCTCGACGACGACACCACGCCGACCTCGAAATTTTTCATTCGTCACAACGGAAATCCTCCGGCGGCAGCGGCAGCACCCGATGCGTGGAAGCTCACCATCGACGGCGAAGTTAACAAGCCGCTCGAAATCTCGCTCGGCGATCTGAAGAAGAACTACAAGCCGCAGACGTTGCGCATGGTGCTCGAATGTGGGGGTAACGGCCGCGGCTTCTTCTCGCCAACCGCGCGCGGCAATCAATGGACCAATGGCGGCGCCGGCTGCGCGGAATGGACCGGCGTTTCGCTCGCCGATGTCCTGAAGACCGCGGGCGTGAAGCCGTCCGGCATTTACACTGCGAACTACGGCGCCGACACGCATCTCTCGGGTGACCCGAAGCAGGTGACGCTCTCGCGCGGCGTGCGCATTGCGAAGGCAATGGAGCCGCAGACGCTTCTTGTGTGGGCGATGAACGGCAAACCGCTCGAGAACGTCCACGGCGGTCCGCTGCGGCTGATCACGCCGGGATGGGCGGGTTCGGTGTCGCATAAGTGGATCACCAAGATCACGCTCCGCGACAAGGAGCATGACGGCCCCGGCATGACGGGCACAAACTATCGGTTGACGATCAACCCGATGGTGCCGGGTGCGAAGGAAGACCCGAAGAACTTTAGAATTCTCGAGTCGATGCCGGTGCGCTCGATCATCACCGCGCCCGCAAACGGCACCAAGCTCGCCGCCGGTACACGCGAACTGAAACTGCGCGGCGCAAGCTGGGCCGGCGATCTCACCGTGAAGCAGGTCGAAGTCTCGGTCGATTTCGGCCAGACTTGGGTTCGCGCCAACCTCAATCCACCGAAGAACAAGTTCGACTGGCAGCGCTGGACTTTGAGCGTCAAAGTGCCGAGCGACGGCTATTACGAGGTCTGGTCCAAGGCGACAGATTCGAACGGCAGGGCGCAGCCGCATGTCGCGGCGAACTGGAATCCGCAAGGCTACGGCTCGAACCCGTTCCATCGCATCGCGGTCTTGATCGGTTGAGGAAATGAAAGCGCAAAAGAAAAAGCGGGCGGCATTTGCCGTCCGCTCGTTTTTCTCTGGATTATTATTTGTGTGCGCATTCGCTGACGTAAACGCGCTTGCGCAACAACAGCAGCCGCAGTTCACGCCGCAAGCGGAAGATCCGGACAGCTATCCGGATGCGCCGGGGCGTGACGACGCGTTTTATGCCTGCGCGGGATGCCACGCGTTCCGGCTCGTTGCCAATCAGGGGCTTTCGCGCGAGCGCTGGGACGAGACCATCAGCCTGATGAGCGAGCGCCACGGCATGCCGAAGCTAGAGGGCAAGGACCGCGAAATCATTCTGAATTATCTCGCGAAGACCTATCCGCCGAAGACGGACCAGAACCGCGGCTTTCAGAACCCGTTCTTGAAGCAGTAGCTCGCCGCACTCGCGATATCGGCGGCGACCAGTACGATCAGCACTGCCATCGAGAAGACCGCGAGCGCGCAGGAGAGCTTCGTCCGCTGGGCCGTGCTCAGGGAGCGGCACTTCGAGACCGTTACGGTCTCGGGCTTTTTGAATACGGAAAGCGGTTCCTGCGGCTGCATTTCGGGCCTTCTTCTAGGTCTGCCAGCCCTGCGGGTTCCGAGGCTTGGCGTTGCCATCCTTCTCGCGTAGAACCCGCCGCATTCCGGTTAAAAGCAGGAGCAGGACCGCGTTTTTCGCGGCCAGAGTGAACGATGGGTTACAAGGTTGCCGTAGTCGGTGCGACAGGAAATGTCGGCCGCGAAATTCTGAACATCCTCGCCGAACGCGGGTTCCCCGCCGACGAAGTGGTAGCGCTCGCGTCGCGCCGTTCGCTCGGCACAGAGATTTCGTATGGTGACCGGGTTCTTAAATGCAAAGCGCTGGAACACTACGATTTCAGCGACACCGACATCTGCCTGATGTCGGCGGGCTCTTCGGTCTCGAAGGAATACTCGCCGAAGATCGGCGCTGCCGGCTGCGTCGTGATCGATAACTCGTCGTGCTGGCGTTACGACAACGATGTGCCGCTGATCGTCCCGGAAGTGAATGCCGATGCGATCACCGGCTACACGAAGAAGAACATCATCGCGAAC
>JAKFYO010000037.1 GCA_021730825.1 Hyphomicrobiales bacterium | reverse complement strand
GCGGCATTGCCGAGTTGCTTGCGCCATATCTCGTGGTGTCGCTGTGACCGCAATCGGCGATTTCCGCCATCAACTGACATTGCAGGCGGCCGATGAGGTGGAGGATGGCGCAGGCGGTGTCGCGCGCACCTGGGAGCCGCTCGCACAAATATGGGCTGCAATCGAGCCGCTTTCGCTTAACGACAAGTTGCTTTCAGACAAACGGATCGGGGTGCTCACGCATCGCATTAAACTGCGTTATCGCACGGACATCACGCTTTCGCATCGCTTCGTTCTTGGGACGCGGATCTTTTCGATCCGGGCAACGCGCGATCCGGATGAACGCGGACGCATTCTTGAATGCCTGGTCGAAGAAGAACGCCCATGAAGCTGCGTGCCGTTCTTGCTCCAGGCCGATTGTTACGCAAGTTGCGCTCGGCGGACTCTGCGCTCCGGGAAGCAGCACTGGATGCAGCCGCCGAAGCGCTACGCGGCGAGCTTGCACGAGAAAACGGAAACGTAATTGCAGTCAGTTCGCAAGCATCGCGCCGTTCGGTCGGCTCATCCGATCCGGTCGACGCTGCGCGCGAACGAGGAACGCTGACACAAACACCTTCGCCTTGGCTCGCGCCGGTCCTCCCCCTGGCGCTCGAGCCGATGCGGGCGGCAGCCAATTCGGCTGTCGCCCGCGCTGTTTCTGCGCTTCGCATCCGAGGACGACAATCCGTCTTCTTCGCTTTACGAAGGACGCATGTTCGATGCTTCGGGGATTTATCCCTGGGCATGGGATGCGCGGCCTTATCCGGCTTTTCCCTTGGCGCTCGATGTCTGGTCGGACGGCGTAAACTGGGAAACCGGTCATTGGCTGAACGGGCGCCTTGGCGCGGTGCCGCTCGACGATCTGATCGGTACGATTTTAGAAGACGCAGACGTTGAGAACGCCGACGCGTCACGGCTGCGCGGTACCGCCGATGGCTATGTCATCGACCGCCCAATGTCGGCGCGCGCCGCGATCGAGCCGCTTGCTCCTGCATTTACATTCGACGCGGTGGAAGAACACGGCACCCTTATATTCAGGCCGCGCGGTGGCGACGCGGTCGCAACGATCTCCGAGGAGGAGCTTGCGCTCGATGGCGACGATCCGGATTGCCGTTTCGTGCGTGCGCAGGAAACCGAACTTCCGGTACAGATCGCGCTCGGCTTCACGGAAGTCGCAGGCGACTTTCGCCGCGCCGCGGTGCTTTCGCGAAGGTTAGCCGGCGAGAGCAGGCGGGAGGCGAAAGCCGAACTTGCGCTTGTCACCTCCGATGCGGTTGCCGAACGCGCGGCCGATATCTGGTTGCAGGATTTGTGGGCGGGTCGCGAGCGCGCGGAGTTTGCGCTGCCGCCGTCTTATGCGGCCTTGTCGCCGGGCGATGTCGTCGATCTCGATTATCGCGGCCGCGTGAGAAGACTTGAAATTCTCGAGGCAACGGATGCCGGTAGCCGTGCCATCAAGGCGCGCGGCATCGATCCGGAAATTTTCAACGTAGCCGCGCGCAGCCCCAGAGCGGCAACGACTTCCTTGCCTGTTGCTTCAGGTCCGCCGGAAGCGATTGCGTTCGATCTTCCGGCACTCCGTGATGAAGCCGACCCGCCGCTTCAGTATTTTGCGGTTCATGCTTCGCCGTGGCCCTCCGCAATGGCGGTGTGGCGATCCGCGAACGGGGAGTCCTATGAGCGCATCGCGCTTGCGACCATTCCCGCGGTCATCGGCGAGACGCTGGATGATCTGCCGTCAGGGCCGGTTGCGCGCTGGGACCACGCGAACAGTTTTCGCGTGAAGCTCGCCTCCGGTGCGCTTGTGTCGCAGAACGACACGCGCGTGCTGGGCGGAAGTAACGTCGCCGCGATCAGAAATGCGGATGGCGGCTGGGAAATTATCCAGTTCGCAAATGCCGAGCTGGTTGCGGAAAATATGTATCTGCTGTCGCGTCTTTTACGCGGCCAGCAGGGCAGCGAAGGCGCGATGCCTTCGGTGTTGGCGGCAGGCGCTTCGTTCGTTCTTCTGGACGATGCGCTGGTGCCGGGCGCACGCGGCGTCGATCTCCTCGGCAGGAATTTTATCTATCGCGTAGGACCGGCAGCGGACGATGTCGGCTCGCCGCGAATGAAAGAGATAAGTGCCGCGGCCGGCAACACTGCCTTGCTGCCTTGGGCGCCTGCGCAGCTTCGCGCGAAACGAGTGGCGGAAGGCATTCAGCTTCGTTGGATACGCCGCACGCGGCGCGGCGGCGATAGCTGGGACGCGCTCGAAGTGCCGATGGCGGAAGAACGCGAAGCCTATCGCGTCGAAATCCTGGATGGCGATGCTGTCGTGCGATCGTTAGAGACCGAGACGGCTTCCGCGCTTTACTCGTCGGCAAACGAAACGTCCGATTTCGGCGGGCCGCAGTCTTCGCTCCGTTATCGGGTCGCGCAACTCTCAGCGGTTGCCGGTGCGGGAAACGCCCGCATCGCGACACTTCCTCTCTAGAAAGAAACCAGAATGTCAGAATCCGCCAATCTCGGCCTTCCGTTTCTGGAGGCCGGGCAAGCGCAGAAGCACGTCACGCACAACGAAGCGTTACGCATTCTCGATGCAGTGACGCAGCTTGCGGTGATCGATGTGCGCAATGCGCCGCCCGGAGCACCGGAAGAGGCTGCGCGGCATATCG
>JAKFYO010000058.1 GCA_021730825.1 Hyphomicrobiales bacterium | reverse complement strand
GCCGTGGCCTTTCACAAGCACGGGTCCGGTCGGCCTGCCCGTCGGCGAACCGCCTTCATCCTCGAGCGTGATTTCGTAGAGCTGCTGCTGGCCGGTCGGAAGATCGGCGCGGTGAAACAGCGCCTGCCGCGTGCGCTCGATCAGGCCGACCGAGATCGGGCCCTTTTCTTTGTCCCAAAGCGTCCAGACTTGCAGCGCCTTGCCTTTCGGCACCGGGAAATCGTGGATCGGAATGACATGGATGCGTCCGTCGCGATGCACTTCGGCGATTGCGCCCGGCACGCCGTCCGGCGTCAGCATGACGGCGACGATCTGCGGCTGCGGCGTCGCCCGTCCCGCAAGCAATCCGACCGAAACCGCAAGCAGAAGGCTCGCGAGCGCGCCTGCGAAACTCGCCCCGCGCCAGAAGCCGAGGCTCTGCCACACCCGTTCGCTAAGGCTTGGGCCCGCTTCTTGTGCGCTCTGTTTTCTGCCGAGCGCCGCTTCGATCTTCGCCCATAGTGCGGGCGACACGTCTCTCGGCATAATCGTCGTGTCGAGATCGGCGAAACGATCCTGCCAGTAAGCGACATGCTCGCGCAGCTTCGGCTCGCGTGCCGCACGGCGCTCGAAAGCGTCGCGCTCAACGCCATCAAGCACGCCAAGCACGTATTCGCCTGCAAGCAGCATGTCTTCGGGCTGGTCGTGCGGGCTCATGCCATGCACTCCCGAAGCGCGATCAGGCTGCGGCGCAGCCATGATTTCGTAGTGCCGAGCGGCACTTTCAATTTCGCAGCGATTTCGCCGTGCGTAAGTCCTTCGACGAACGCGAGCAGCACGCCCTGACGGCGGCGCGGATCGAGTTCTTCGAGACAGCGCTTCAGCGCGCTGTTATTTGCGAGCCGCTCATACGCGTTCTCGTAATCCGCATCGGCATCGACCGCAGCATCCAGCGCATCCTGCTCGGTTGGTAATTCGCGGCTGGTGTCGCGCAGCATATTAAGCGAGCGGTTACGCACGATCTGAAACAGCCATGCGCGGCCCGAACCCAGCGACGGGTCGAAGCGCGCAGCATTGCGCCAGATCGCGACGAACGCTTCCTGCACGACTTCTTCGGCAAGCTCGCGCCGCTTCACGATGCGCGTGGAGATTCCGATCATTGCACCGGCTTCGCGCCGGTAGATTTCCTGCAACGCGGCCCGGTCGCCGCGCCCGCAGGCAACGATCAAGGATGAATGGTCGTCTTTGTTTTCGCTCACGCGGAAGGTTCCAAAGCGATACTTGGGCAACTGATATTTGGGCAGCTCAGGGCGAGCGGCAAAACCGGGGGTTCCCCGGTTACCGCTTTTACCCCACGTTTGAACTGCCGCACCAGCGCGCATCTTCGGGCTCCGTTTCACGGTGGAAACACGGGGAAAGCCCGTTTCGATGCACCGCAGAGAATTATTGCCACCTGCATCCGTCCGCCCGGCCCGGCGTGTTCCCACTCCGAGAGCCCCCGCTCTCCCGAATTTAGAAACACCATTCAGGGAGTTCCCCCATGTTCAATCGCAAAAGCCTGATTGCCGCGGCAATCGTGGCAGGCAGCATCGGTTTTGCGTCCGCTGCCTCCGCACAGTCGATCGTCGCCCTCATCGGCAACAACACGCTGACCGTGGTCGATTTCAAAACCAAGAAGTCCACCTCCAACGTGCAGGTGAAGGGCGTGCAGCTCATCGGCATCGACGTTCGTCCGGCCGACGGCATGCTTTACGGCGTCACCGCCGACGGCCAGATCGGCACGCTCGACCCGAAGACCGGTGCCTTCACCAAGAAGGCCGATCTGTCCGAGAAACTCAAAGCCGGCGTCACCGCCACCATCGACTTCAACCCGGCCGCTGATCGTCTGCGCATCATGGGTTCCGACGGCACCAGCCACCGCGTAAACGTCGATGACGGCAAGGTAACCGTCGACGGTTCGCACAAATATGCCGACGCAGACGCGATGAAGGGCAAGACTTCGCGCGTGATCGCGGGTGCCTACTCGAACTCGATCAAGGGCACGAAGGAAACCACGCTCTACAACATCGATGGCGCGAACGGTAACCTCGTGCGTCAGGCCCCGCCGAATGACGGCGTGCTGAACACCATCGGCTCGCTCGGCATCAAGCTGAATGGTCCTGTCGCGTTCGACATCGTTTCGACCGGCGAAGGCACCAACGACGCGTGGCTCTGGAATGGCGGCAATCTCTACAAGGTCGACCTGAAAACCGGCAAAGCGACCGCCGCCGGCCAGCTCCCACTCAAGGGCGTCACCGACATCGCCTACATGAACTAAACGAGAAAGTTTCTCTCCCAGAGAAACTTGCCGGCTGCAGGATCAACCCACCCATCCCCGATCCTGCGGCCGGAACTTTTTTTCCGGCGCTACTTCTTCGCGCCCTGCCTGAACAGAAGATCGAACGCTGCTTTATCTTTCGTCGCGTCGATCACGGTCGCAGGATCCGGCTTGATCGCCATGCCGCGCTGAGCCGCGGGCCGCGCCTTTACGCGCGCAAGCCAGGCCTTCACTTTCGGGAAATCGTCGGGCTCCATCCCCTGCCGCTCCCAGGGTCTCGCCCAGCCGACGCACGCCATGTCTGCGATAGAATATTCCCCGCAGATATAGTCGCGGCCTTTCAGCCTCTTCTCCAGCACGCCGTAAAGACGGCGGCATTCA
>JAKFYO010000361.1 GCA_021730825.1 Hyphomicrobiales bacterium | reverse complement strand
CAGCACCAGAAACGCGATCATCCAGAACGGATGCGCGATCCGCACCGGCACGAACAGATATGAGGTCGCAAGAATAATGAGACCGAGGATGATCGACTTGGTCGCAGCCGCCCCCACATAGCCGATCACGATTTCCACGAAAGAAATCGGCGCCGACAAGAGCTCATAAATCGTGCCGGTGAACTTCGGGAAATAGATGCCGAAGGACGCGTTCATCACGCTCTGCATCAGGAGCGTCAGCATGATCAGGCCGGGCACGATGAAGGAGCCGTAATCGACCCCTTCCATCTCCGTGATGCGCGAGCCGATCGCGGCACCGAACACCACGAAATAGAGCGAGGTCGAAATCACGGGCGCAAGAATGCTCTGCATCAGCGTGCGGCCGGTGCGCGCCATTTCGAAGCGGTAGATGGCTTTGATCGCGCCCCAGTTCATCTCAAAGCTCCGTTCTTGTCCTGATGCACGAGGCCGACAAAAATTTCCTCGAGCGAGCTTTGCTTCGTGGAGAGATCCTTGAACCGGATGCCGGCTTCGGTGAGCGAAGCCAAGAGCCGCGTGATCCCGGTGCGCTCGGCCTGCGTGTCGTAGGTATACGTGAGTTCGTCGCCGCCTTGCGAAAGCGAAAGCTGCGCGCTTCCGAACAGTCCCTCGGGCAACGCCGGGAGTTTCTCCTGAAGCTGAAGCGTCAACTGCTTCTTGCCGAGCTTTTGCATCAGCGCTTTCTTTTCCTCGACCAGAATAATCTCTCCGTTCGAGATCACGCCGATCCGGTCGGCCATGTCTTCGGCTTCTTCGATATAATGCGTGGTCAGAATGATGGTGACACCCGAAGCGCGAAGGTCGCGCACGACCTGCCACATGTCCTTGCGCAACTCGACATCGACGCCCGCGGTCGGCTCGTCGAGGAACAAAATCTTCGGTTCGTGCGACAGCGCTTTGGCGATCAACACGCGCCGCTTCATGCCGCCGGAGAGCGTCATGATCTTGTCGTTGCGCTTATCCCAGAGCGAAAGGCTCTTTAAAATTTTCTCGATATAGGCCGGGTTCTTCGATTTTCCGAACAACCCGCGGCTGAAGGAGACCGTTGCCCAGACCGACTCGAACGCATCGGTCGTGAGCTCCTGCGGCACCAGCCCGATCAGTTCGCGGGCCGCGCGAAAGTCCGTGACGTTATCGTGACCGTCGACGGTGACAGAGCCCGAAGACGGATTGACGATGCCGCAGACCACGCCGATCAGCGTGGTCTTGCCGGCGCCATTCGGCCCGAGCAGCGCGAAAATCTCGCCGCGGCGGATGCCGAGATTGATGTTTTTCAGCGCATTGAAGCCGGTCGCATAGGTCTTCGACAGGCCGGAGATGGTTATAATGTCCTGCATGGGCGGCGCTCTTACTACGGTTCGGCTCTATCCTCCAGAACCTGTGAGCAACTCCGCTTTGCGCTGGCCGCAGATTGGCCGCAATGCAATTCCTCACTCGCAGGCCCAATCCGGAACACCCGAGGATTCTCCATGCAGATGCTCCTTCGCGCGGCCACGATCGCACTCGCCGCGCTTGCCTTCGCCGCAGCCCCGGTGGCCGCGCAAGGCACCCCGCCCGAACTCAAGCAGATCAAGCTCACCGAAAAGCAGGTGCAGAACTACATCGCCGCACAAGGCGACATCAACGCCGTGACCGCCAAAATCAAGGGCGACAAGCCCGATCCGAAGCTCGTCACCGAACTGGAGGCCGCCGTCAAGAAACACGGTTTTTCGAGCCTGCAGGAAATTGACGATGTTGCCGCCAATATCAGCCTCGTGATGTCGGGCTTCGATCAGAAAACCAAGGAATTCTCGCAACCGCCGGAGGCGCTCAAGAAAGAGATCGCCGCGGTCACCGCCGACAAGTCGATTCCGGAAAAAGAGAAGAAGGAAATTCTGGCCGAGCTGAACATGGCGCAGAAATTCGCAAAGCCGGTGCAGTTTCCGGAGAACGTCGAACTGATCAGGAAGTATTACGACAGGATCGAAGCGACCATGCCGAAAGGCTGAGCCGCACTTCCTCCGAAAAGAAAAGGCCGCCTCCTGGGCGGCCTTTTTATTTCCGGCTTTATGTCCGCGCTAGGCGCTCATTGCCGCAAGCTTCGAGGCCGGCTTCTTGTCGAGCGCATGCACATAGAGCCCGCGCTTCTCCGGCATCGGCATGAAGAGATTGGTGAAACCGACCACGGTCTCGGCGGCGCCCAGGAGCAGATGCCCGTCTTTCACGAGCGAGCGCGAAATGCGGGTCAGCACGTCCTGCTTGGTCTTGCTGTCGAAATAGATCAGCACGTTACGGCAGAAGATCACGTCGAACATGCCGAGCGGCGAGAAGTCGTCGAGCAAGTTGTGCTTCCGGTACTGCACCATGTCGCGCAATTCCTGGGAGATGCGCCACTGGTCGCCGTCCTGTTTGAAGTATTTCATAAGCAGCTGGATCGGCAGCCCGCGCTGTATCTCGAATTGCGTATAGAGACCGGACTTCGCCTTCTCCAGCACATCGGTCGAAATGTCGGTGGCGACAATCTCGATCTTCCAGCCGGCGAATTCGCTCTTCGCTTGCTGAAACATCATGGCAAGCGAATAAGGCTCTTGCCCGGTCGAGGCGGCAGCGCACCAGATCCGGATGCGTTTCGAAACGCCGCGCAGCTTCTGCATGCACGGCAGGAC
>JAKFYO010000259.1 GCA_021730825.1 Hyphomicrobiales bacterium | reverse complement strand
ATTGCCGCGCAAAATCTTTCCGGCGGCAATGTCGCACTGGCGCTTCTGGCGAACGCTATCGCGACCGGCTGCACCCTCTATGTGATCATTTCGATTTTCGCTCCGCTCTCCGGAGCGCACTTCAATCCGGCGGTAAGTGCAGCCTTTGCGTTGCGCGGCGGGATTTCGTGGCTCGCTTGCGGGGTTTATGTTGTCGCGCAAGTCACGGGGATGATTTTCGGGGCGTGGCTCGCGCACGCGATGTTCGAGTTGCCGCTCCTGCAAATTTCGACGGCGAACAGGTCTTCGCCGGGAATGGCAATCGGCGAAATCATCGCGACGTTCGGTCTTATTCTTACGATCTTCGGCCTTAAGGATAAAAACGCCGCTCAAATTCCGGTTGCGGTCGCGCTTTATATTACGTCCGCTTACTGGTTCACGTCTTCGACGTCGTTCGCAAATCCCGCGATTACGATTGCAAGATCGCTTTCCGATACATTCGCGGGTATTGCGCCAGCGAACGTGCCGGTTTTCATTGTGTGCCAGCTTGCGGGGATGCTTGCAGCCGTGGCTCTCGCAGCGTGGTTTTGGCCGAAACGTATCACGCCACCTTTGTGAAATCCGGCGCTCTGCGCTCCGCAAATGCGCGGAAGGCTTCGAGGGCTTCCGGAGATTTGAGGCGCTCTTTAAATGCTGCACCCTCGGTTTCCATCACGCGCTTGATTGTCGCAGGATCGCGCATCAGTTGTTTTGTAAGTTTCAGCGCGCCTGCTGGGCGGGTGGCGAGCTTCTTGGCAAAGTCCATCGCGCGCGCGCGGACCTGAGACTGAGGCACGGCTTCGGTCGCAATGCCGATTTCGGCGGCTTCCTTGCCGGTGACGGGCTCGCCGAGCGCGAACATCTTGTAGGCGCGCGCGTAGCCGATCCGCATCGGGAGCAGCATGGTGCTTGCGGCTTCTGGAACGAGCGCGAGATTGACGAACGGCACGGTCAGCTTCGCGTCTTCCGCGCAGACCACCATGTCGCAATGGAGGAGCATCGTGGTGCCGACGCCGACCGCGTTGCCTTGCACCGCTGCGACATAGGGCTTGGTCGAGGCCGCCAGACACTGAAGGAAGGGGGACGCCGCGACGTTCTCCGGCTGCACCTTGCCCATGGCGACCTCGGTGAAGTCCGCGATGTCGTTGCCCGAAGTGAACATGTCGCCTTCGGCCTGAAACAGCACCGCCCGGATGCCGGCTTCTTCCTCGGCCCGGATCATGCCCTGCACCAGCGCCCCATACATCGCCTTGGAGAGCGCGTTCTTCTTGTCGGGGCGGTTCAGCGTCATGGAAAGTACGCCGGCTTCCAGCGTGGTGCGGACGAGATCGGTCATTTCTAGCCTCCCGGAATTGTTGCGTTCACTATAGCGCCGAAAGTCCTGTGGATGCAGGCCCTCAACCCGCTGGTTACGTGACGGCACCTTTGCCTTTTGGAACCGCCATGCTAACGACCCTCGCCAACCCATTGCTTTTGGCGAATCCGGCGAGCCAGCCGAGCGCCATCTTTCCGGCATAAGCCCGGTGAACAGGAGTTGGCGATGAACCGTCTGACTGACGGCCTCGCGCGGGAAGCGCTCACCTTCGACGATGTGCTCCTGAAGCCCGGCCTATCCGATGTGCTGCCGTCCGAGGCGGATGTCCGCACGCGCCTCACGCGCACCGTAACCTTGAACATCCCGATCCTGTCGGCGGCGATGGACACCATCACCGAAGCGCGGCTCGCGATCGCCATGGCGCAGGCCGGCGGCATCGGCGTGCTCCACCGCAACATGACGCCGGACGTGCAGGCCGAGCATGTGCGCCGCGTGAAGAAATTCGAGAGCGGCATGGTGGTGAACCCGCTCACCATTCATCCGGAAGCGACGCTCGCGGAAGCCCTGGAGTTGATGCGCGCGAATTCCATCTCCGGCGTGCCGGTGACCGAGAAGAATAATACGGGTCCGGGCAAGCTCGTCGGCATTCTGACGAACCGCGACGTGCGCTTTGCCACCAACCACAAGCAGCGCGTCGCCGAGCTGATGACGAAGGAAAATCTCGTCACCGTGCGCGAGGGCGTGACGCAGGATGTCGCGAAGCGGCTCTTGCACCAGCATCGCATCGAGAAGCTTCTCGTGGTCGATGAAAACTATCGCTGCGTCGGTTTGATTACTGTCAAAGACATCGAGAAGGCGGTCGCCAATCCGAACGCTTGTAAAGATGAGCAGGGACGTTTGCGCGTGGCCGCCGCAACCACCGTCGGCGAAGACGGCTTCGCGCGCACCGAGGCGCTGGTCGATGCAGGCTGCGATGTCGTCGTCGTCGATACCGCGCACGGGCATACGCGGCGCGTGCTGGAATCCGTCGCGCGCATCAAGCGCTTGTCGAACGCAGTGCAAGTTGTTGCCGGTAACGTCGCGACGGCCGAAGGCACCAAGGCATTGATCGATGCGGGCGCGGACGCAATCAAGGTCGGCATCGGTCCGGGCTCGATCTGCACGACCCGCGTGGTCGCGGGTGTCGGCGTGCCGCAGCTCACCGCAATTCTCGATGCCGCCGAAGAAGCGCGCAAAGCCGATGTGCCGGTGATCGCGGACGGTGGCGTGAAATTCTCCGGCGATCTGGCGAAGGCGCTCGCCGCCGGCGCGGAATGCGCGATGATCGGCAATCTTCTCGCGGGCACTGATGAGAGCCCCGGCGAAGTCT
>JAKFYO010000101.1 GCA_021730825.1 Hyphomicrobiales bacterium | reverse complement strand
ACGCGAAGGCTCGCGCGTTTCGTGCGTCGCCTGTCATCCGGACAAAGAAGCGGTCGCGGTCGGCTATACTGACGGCATGGTGATGATGGTGCGGATTTCAGATGCCGCCGAGATTCTCATCCGCGGCCCTGAAGGCGGTGAGGTGACGGCGCTCGCCTGGCACGCGAACGGTGTGTCGCTCGCCTATGGCACCGACGAAGGCAAGGCGGGCGTTCTTAATCTCTAAAAATGAATCGCCCCGCTATTTCTAGCGGGGCGATTTCGTTTAGCGCACTAGAATATTCTTGAACTGCCACGGATCGGAATTGTCGACATCCTCCGCGAACAGCGCGCCGCGATTGTCGAGCGGCGTCCAATCCGTGTAAGTGCCGATGACAGGTCCAAGATACTGCGACTGCACTTCGAGGCAGCGCTTGAAGTCCATTTCGTCGGCTTCGATGATGCCGCGATCCGGATTTTCGATGGCCCAGACCATGCCGGCAAGTACGGCGGACGACACCTGCAAGCCGGTCGCGTTCTGGTACGGCGCGATTTCGCGGGTCTCTTCGATCGAGAGCTGCGAGCCATACCAATAGGCATTGTTCTTGTGGCCGTAGAGCAGCACGCCGAGTTCGTCGATGCCGTCCTCGATCTCGTTCTCGTCGAGGATGAACCAGTCTTCCTGGAACTTGCCACCCGAGCCGAACATTTCGTGCAGCGACAGCACGGCGTCGTTCGCCGGGTGATAGGCGTAATGACAGGTCGGGCGATAAACGGCCTTGTCGCCTTCGTGCACGGTGAAGTAATCCGCGATCGAAATCGACTCGTTATGCGTGACCAGAAAGCCGTATTGCGGGCCCGGCGTCGGGCACCACGAGCGCACGCGCGTGTTTGCGCCGGGCTGCTTCAAGTAGACAGCCGAGCCGCAGCCTTTCGCGTGCTTGCCGATGTTCTCCGGCTCCCACTTCTCATGCGTGCCCCAGCCGAGCTCGGCGGGCTGCTGCCCTTCCGAGACGAAGCCTTCCACCGACCAGGTGTTGACGAAGACGTTCATCGGCTTCGGCTTCTTCGAGCGTTGGGTGTCGCGCTCGGCGATGTGAATGCCTTTGACACCGGCTTTCATCATGAGCCGTGCCCAGCCGTCCTTGTCCTTTGGCACGTCCGCACCGAGGCCGAGATCGGCGGCGACGTTGAGCAAAGCCTGCTTCACAAACCAGGACACCATGCCGGGGTTGGCGCCACAGCAGGAGACGGCGGTGAGTCCGCCCGGATTTTTCCGGCGCTCTTCGAGGACGGTTTCGCGCAGCGCATAGTTCGAGCGCGCTTCCGGGCCCATCGATTTGTCGAAGTAGAAGCCCTTCCAGGGCTCGACCACGGTGTCGATGTAGAAGCTGCCGATCTCGCGGCAGAAACGCATGATGTCGAGCGAGGAGGTGTCGACCGAAAGGTTGACGCAGAAGCCGCGACCGCCGCCTTCGGTGAGGAGAGGCTTCAAGAGCGTTCTGTAGTTGTCGCGTGTGACGAAGTCCTGAATGAAGCGCACGCCGCGCTCGTCCAAGAGCTTGCGGTCGTCATCGACCGGATCGATCACGACAAAGCGCTTCTTGTCGAATTCGAAGTGGCGCTCGAGGAGCGGCAGCATGCCGCGGCCGATCGAGCCGAAGCCGATCATTACGATGGGTCCGTCGATCTTGTGGTAGACCGGCCACTTGCTCATTCATTCCTCCGTCTAGTTCTTGAAAAGGGTTTAGCGGCTTGATCCGGCGCTGACGAATCCGCGACGGCATTTTCTTCAGGAACCTTCCACAGGCCCTAACGCGCTTCGGGGCCCGCTTGCGCGAGCCCCGAAGGTCTTCTTAGCGGTTCGGCTGAGATCAGATGACGTAAGACTTCAGCGGCACAAAGCCGTTGAAGGCGACCGACGAGTAAGTCGTCGTGTAGGCGCCGCATGCCTCGATCAGCACCTTGTCGCCGATTTCGAGCGAAACCGGCAGCAGATAAGGCGTCTTCTCATAGAGCACGTCCGCCGAGTCGCAGGTCGGGCCTGCGATGATGCAAGGCGCCATCGTGTCGTCGTCCTTCTCGGTGCGGATCGGATAGCGGATCGCCTCTTCCATCGTCTCGGCGAGACCGCCGAACTTGCCGATGTCGAGGTAGACCCAGCGCTGGTTGTCCGACGCCGACTTCTTCGAGATCAACACGACCTCGGCTTCGATCATGCCGGCACCGCCGACCATGCCGCGGCCCGGCTCGATGATCGTTTCCGGGATGCGGTTGCCGAAGTGCTTGCGGAGCGCGGTGAAGATCGCCTGGCCGTACTTCTCGACCTTCGGGATGTCGCGCAGGTACTGCGCGGGGAACCCGCCGCCGAGGTTGACCATCGACAGGTTGATGCCGCGCTCTGCCATCTCGCGGAAGATCGCCGCGGAGGTCTTCAACGCGCGATCCCACGCTTTGACGTTGTTCTGCTGCGAGCCGACATGGAACGAGATGCCATGGGCAACGAGGCCAAGCTTATGGGCGTGCTCAAGCACCTGCGGCGCCATCTCGGGCGCGCAGCCGAATTTGCGCGACAGCGGCCACTCGGCGCCGGAGCCGTCGCAGAGAATGCGGCAGAACACCTTCGAGCCGGGGGCAACGCGGGCAATCTTCTCGACTTCGGCTTCGCAATCGACCGCGAAGAGGCGCACGCCGAGCTTGAAGGCAGCGGCAATGTCCTTTTCCTTCTTGATC
>JAKFYO010000185.1 GCA_021730825.1 Hyphomicrobiales bacterium | reverse complement strand
GAGCGTTTCCGGCCGCGGCGTCGGCATGGATGTCGTGAAAACCAACATCGATCAGATCGGCGGCACCATCGATCTCAAGTCGAAGCCGGGCCGCGGTTCGACCTTCTCGATCAAGATTCCGCTGACTCTCGCGATCGTGCCTGCGCTGATCGTGCAGTCTGGCGGTGAGCGTTATGCCATTCCGCAGGTCGCGGTAGTCGAACTCGTGCATCGCGCGTCGAACGCGAATCTGGTCGAGGAAATCAACGGCGCAATGGTGCTGCGCCTGCGCGACAAGCTGCTTCCTCTGCTTTCGCTGAGCCAGCTTTTGAAATTGCCGGAACATAACGTCAGAGAAAGCGAAGCTTTCGTTATCGTGATGCAGGTCGGGCAAAGCCTGTTCGGCATTCTGGTCGACGACGTGCTGCACACCGAGGAAATCGTGGTGAAGCCGGTGGCGTCGAGCCTGCGCGAGATCAAGGTGCTCGGCGGCAATACCATCCTCGGCGACGGCGCGGTCATCATGATCCTCGATCCGAACGGAATCGCGGAATCGATCGGCGCCACCCGCGAGGAACGCACGATCGACGATTTCTCCAAGAAGGATGCGGTGCTCGAAGACGATTCGCTGAAATCGGTTTCAATGCTGATGTTCCGTTCCGGCACCGGCGCGCTGAAAGCGGTGCCGTTGTCCTTGGTCACGCGTCTTGAGGAAATCGACGCGAAGAAAATCGAACTCTCCAGCGGCCGCCCGATGGTGCAGTACCGGGGCGGGCTGATGCCGCTGATCCCTGCCGATGAGACCGCGAAGCTCTCGCAGGACGGCTCGCAGCCGTTGCTCGTATTTACCGATGGCGGCCGTTCGGTCGGTCTCATCGTCGATGAGATCGTCGATATCGTCGAAGACCGTCTTGAAATTAAAGTCGCGAGCGAAACGCCGGGCGTGCTCGGTTCCGCGATCATCCGCGATCAGGCGACCGAAATCATCGACGTCGCGCATTTCCTGCCGCTCGGCTTTGCCGACTGGTTCCACGGCAAGCAGGGTGAAGCGCGCGAGAAGAAGAGACTTCTCTTCGTCGACGACTCCGCTTTCTTCCGCAACATGCTCGCACCGGTCCTGCAGGCAGCAGGCTATGAAGTCGCGGCACTTCCCGGAGCCAAGGAAGCGCTTGCCTTGATCGAGCGTGGCGCACAATTCGATCTAATAGTCACGGATATCGAAATGCCCGAGATGGACGGCTACGC
Source organism: Hyphomicrobiales bacterium (assembly GCA_021730825.1). Lineage (GTDB taxonomy): Bacteria > Pseudomonadota > Alphaproteobacteria > Rhizobiales > Xanthobacteraceae. The sequence continues at coordinate 1,501 of JAKFYO010000185.1, read as the reverse complement.
TTTTGCAGAAGCGCTGCGTGCGAACCCGCGCACGTCGCATCTTCCGGTCGTGGCGCTTTCTTCCACGCTTTCGGGTGCGGCCGTTTCCAGGAGCGAGCGCGCGGGCATGCACGCCTATGTCGCGAAGTTCGACCGCCGCGGTCTGCTACAAGCGCTGAAGACTGCCTCCGCCGATCTGCAGGAGGCTGCATGAACAAGCAGGTTTTCACGGAAATCGAATTCGTCACGGCCTGGATTGCCGGACAGCTCTTCGGCATTCCGATCGAGCGCGTGCATGACGTCTTTGAAGCCGAGCGCATTACCCATGTGCCGCTCGCGCCCGCGGAAATCTCGGGCGTTCTCAATCTACGCGGCCGCGTGGTCACGGCATTCGACATGCGCACGCGTCTCGGCTTGCCGCCGCGCGAGAACGCAAAAAAACAAATGGCGATCGGGATCGATCACGATGGCGAAGCTTACGGGCTCTTGGTCGATTCGATGGGCGAGGTGCTGAAGCTCTCCACGGAAACGCTCGATGCCGTGCCGATCAATCTGCAGGCGGAATGGGTCGCGATCTCAAGCGGTATCTACCGGCTCGAAGACCGGCTCATGGTCGTGCTCGACGTCGATAAAATTCTCGATTCTCGGAAAGACACGCTGGCCGCGTGAGTGTTGGAAGGAACTAGAAAATGAAACGCTGTCTTATCGTCGACGACTCCAGCGTCATCCGCAAAGTCGCGCGGCGGATTTTGGAGAATTTCGGCTTCACCGTGCTCGAAGCATCGGATGGCCGTCAGGCGCTGGACGCCTGCGGCAAGGAAATGCCGGAAGCGATCCTGCTCGACTGGAATATGCCGGTCATGGATGGCTTCGATTTCCTGCGGGCGCTTCGCTCCATGCCTTCGGGCGACAAGCCCAAGGTCGTATTCTGCACAACCGAGAACGATCTCGCGCACATCGCGCGCGCGATGCATGCGGGTGCTGACGAATACATCATGAAGCCGTTCGACAAGGAAATTGTCGAAGCGAAGTTCCAGGAAGTCGGATTGATCTGATCCGATCCGGGGCGGCCGCGTAACGCCGCCCTATCCTGAAAATGTCGCAGCTTCGTCCCCTTCCGCAAACGAAGAACGCGCTGCCGGTGCGCGTGATGATCGTCGACGACGCCGTTGTCGTGCGCGGTCTGGTTTCGCGCTGGGTCGGGTTAGAACCTGACATGCAGGTCGTGCGCGTGTGCAAGAACGGACGCGAAGCGCTGGACCAGTTCGATGTCGCGGCGCCCGATTTGGTCGTGCTCGACATCGAAATGCCGGAGCTCGACGGCTTAGCCACGCTAAAGGAACTCCTGATCAAGCGGCCGCGGCTGCCGGTGATCATGGCTTCCACGCTGACCAAACGCGGCGCGGAGATTACGCTCAAGGCGCTTTCGCTCGGTGCCTGCGATTGCGTTCCGAAGCCCGATATCAATCATAGCTCCGGCGCTTCCGAAGAATTTCGCCGCGAGCTGATCGATAAGATCCGC
>JAKFYO010000216.1 GCA_021730825.1 Hyphomicrobiales bacterium | reverse complement strand
GGCGAACGGCACGCTCTATCGCGGCTCGAAGCCGGTGATGTGGTCGGTGGTGGAGAAGACTGCGCTCGCCGAGGCTGAGGTCGAGTACGAGGACTACACGTCAGACACGATCTGGGTGAAGTTTCCACTTGATAAAAATAAGCCGCCGGTCGATTTGCTTGTTGATGGCAATAAAGAGAATGCTATCGCTGCGCTTGATGAGTTGATGTCTGCATCAGTTGTTATTTGGACAACGACGCCTTGGACAATTCCTGGTAATAGGGCAGTTAGTTTTTCTCCAAAAGTAAAGTACGCGCTTTTTCGGGTAACTGAATCGCCAGCAGATAACTGGGCGAAGAAAAGCGATTTACTTATCATTGCTGAGAAACTTGCTGACGCAGTTTTTAAACAAGCGCGCGTGACTTCGTACGAGAAAATTCGTGAAATTCCTTCGGGTATGTTGGCGCAACTGGTTTGTCACCATCCACTCCAGAAGCTTGGATACGAGTTCAAAGTTCCACTCTTGGCCGGCGATCACGTCACCGACGAAGACGGCACCGGCTTCGTGCACACCGCACCCGGCCACGGCCGTGAGGACTTCGACATCTGGATGGCGAGCGGAAAGATGCTCGCTGAGCGCGGCATCGACACACATATTCCTTTCACCGTCGGTCCGGATGGTGCGCTGACGAAAGAAGCGCCGTGCTTTGAAGGCAAGCGCGTCATCGACGACAAGGGCAACAAGGGCGACGCGAACGACGCGGTGATCAAGGCACTGACCGACGCGAACGCGCTGATCGCGCGCGGACGCCTGAAGCATCAGTACCCGCATTCGTGGCGCTCGAAAAAGCCGGTGATCTACCGCAACACGCCGCAGTGGTTCATCGCGATGGACAGGCCGATTAACTCGTTCTCCGTTGCGCTGAGCGCTGCATCGGCGGGCGAGGGAGCTGAGGCGCTTAGCAATTATCAAGGCGAAACGCTGCGCGAACTCGCGCTCGACGGGATCAAAAGCGTGCGCTGGGTTCCGCAGTCGGGCGAGAACCGCATCAACGGCATGATCCAGAACCGCCCGGACTGGGTGATCTCGCGCCAGCGCGCCTGGGGCGTGCCGATCACGGTCTTCGTCAATAAAGAGACCGGCGAGACGCTGCTGGACGATCGCGTGAACGCGCGCATCGTGGACGCTTTCAAAAAAGAAGGTGCTGACGCATGGTTCGCCGACAAAGACGGCGCGCGTTTTCTGAAGCCCGATTTCGAGCCCGCCAAATTCGAGAAGGTGAACGACATTCTCGACGTGTGGTTCGATTCTGGTTCGACCCACGCCTTCACGCTCGAAGACCCGAAGCAGTTTCCTTCGCTCGCAGGCATCAAGCGCAAGCGCGACGGCGGCAAGGATACCGTGATGTACCTCGAAGGGTCGGACCAGCATCGCGGCTGGTTTCACTCTTCGCTGCTGGAGGCCTGCGGTACGCGCGGCCGTCCGCCTTACGATGTAGTGCTGACGCACGGTTTCGTGCTCGATGAAAACGGACGCCCGATGTCGAAATCGGTCGGCAACGTGGTTGCGCCGCAGACGGTGATCAAAGACAGCGGCGCCGATATTCTGCGCCTCTGGGTCGCGGCGGCGGATTATTCCGACGATCTCCGTCTCGGACAGGAAATCATCAAGACCACCGTCGATACCTACCGCAAGCTGCGCAACACGTTGCGCTGGATGCTCGGTTCGCTGCACCCGTTTACGGAAGCCGATCGTGTTGCCTTCGAGAAAATGCCCGAGCTGGAAGAGCTGATGCTGCATCGTCTCGTCGAAGTCGACGCGATCGTGCGCAAGGCTTACATCGAGTTCGATTACAAGCGCGTGTTTGCGACGCTCGTGCAATTCATGACGGTCGATCTTTCGGCGTTCTATTTCGACATCCGCAAGGACACGCTTTATTGCGACCCGATCTCTTCGGTGGCGCGGAAATCCTGCCTCACGGTGCTGGATCACACGTTCAAGAGCCTCACCACATGGATCGCGCCGATCCTGTGCTTTACCGCGGAAGAAGTCTGGCTCGCGCGCTTCCCGAGCGAAAACGGCTCGGTGCATAACGAAACCTTCCCGGAAGTCCCGGCAAGCTGGCGCAACGATGCGCTCTCCGAGAAGTGGAAAAAAATTCGCACGGTGCGCCGCGCGGTCACCGGCGCGTTAGAGATCGAACGCGCGCAGAAGCGGATCGGCTCTTCGCTTGAGGCAGCACCCGTTATCTACATCGCGGACAAAGAATTGTTCGACGCCTGCAAGGGCATCGACATGGCGGAAGTCTGCATCACGTCGGATGCAACGGTAGAAGCGGGTGAGGGACCGGCCGACGCTTTCCGGATGCCGGAAGTGCCGGGCGTCGCTGTTCAGCCCGTGCGTGCCGAAGGCACCAAGTGCGCTCGCTCGTGGAAAATTTCGAAGCTTGTCGGCAGCGACAAGGAATATCCGGACGTAACCCCGCGCGATGCGGACGCGCTTCGCGAATACCATGCCGCGCGCAAAGCAGCCGGTTAAAAAAACGCGCGCCAAAAAGCGCGTGAAAAAGAAGGCGTCGCGCGCTCGCATCGCCACGCGCGGACGGCAACTACCCGATGCATATGCCTGGCTCGAACACAACGGCCCTTATTTCGGGTTCGGCGTCGCGATCGCCGCCGCCGTCCTCGTGCTCGACCAGATCACGAAATACGCGGTCCTCTACGGCCTCGATCTCGCGACTCGCGGG
>JAKFYO010000240.1 GCA_021730825.1 Hyphomicrobiales bacterium | reverse complement strand
GGCAGCACTCGCGATCTGGTGGCCGCGCTTCGAGCGCGCGGCGAAGTGGTTTGTCGAGGAAGAACGTAAACGCCGCAACAAGATCAAGCGCATCCACTCCGAGGTCAGCGGCAAGATCGAAGTCGGGGAAGGCAACGAGCGCTTCACGCTTACCGCGCGCGCAGACCGGATCGAGGCGAATACGGACGGCACGATTGCCGTGCTCGACTTCAAAACCGGAAAGCTGCCCACTTACAAGATGGCGATTCTCGGCTTCGAGCCGCAGCTTCTGCTGGAGGCCGCGATCGCGCGTAACGGCGGGTTCGAGGACATCGGCCGCGGCAGGTTATCGGAAGTCGGGCCGATCAAGATTTCGGGCGCGCAGCCGCCGGGCGAATTCAAGCTCTTCGAATTATCGACGCGCAAAGACTTCACGGCTGTCAGTGAACCGCGCGGCATCAGCGGTGACGATCATCTCGACAAGGCGGCTGAACACGCACTTGCAGGTGCCGAGAAGCTGCTCGCGGAATATGCCAAGCAGGAAACGGCTTACCCCTTCGCGCCGCGCGTGGAGTGGCAGAAGGATTACAACGACTACGAACATCTCGCGCGCTTCAAGGAATGGTCGGAGGGCGAATGAGCGCGAAAAATTCGCCGCAGGAGACGCCGCAGGCTCAGGCTTCCGATCCACGTAACTCGGCTTGGGTTTCGGCGAATGCCGGTTCCGGCAAGACGACGGTGCTGGTGCAGCGCGTGATCCGCCTACTTCTCGATGGCGTGCCGCCCGGCCGGATCCTTTGTCTTACCTATACAAAAGCCGCTGCCGCCCACATGGCGAACAAGGTGCTGGAAAAACTTTCCACATGGGTGCGGCTCGACGACGAAAAGCTGGATGCGGAAATAGCAAAAGTAGAACCCGGTAAGCCCTCGCCGCAACGCCGCGCGCGGGCGCGCCGGCTGTTTTCGGCGGCACTCGAAACTCCCGGCGGCCTCAAAGTGCAAACGATCCATGCGTTCTGCGACCGCGTGTTGCACATGTTTCCGGTGGAGGCGCAGACGCCCGCGGGCTTCGACGTGCTCGACGATCTCGGCGAGCGCGACCTGATCGAGAATGCGCGGCTGCAAGTATTGCTCGATGCGGGACGCGACCCCTCCTCGCAGCTCGGCCAGGCGCTCGCGCATTGCATCGAGATCGTGGGCGACGACACCATCGAGAAAGTAATCGGCGAGGCGGTGCGCGCGCGGCGGAACCTTCACGGGTTCAATCGCGATCATGCAGAGGCCGCGATGCGAGCCAGCCTCGGCCTGCATATCGACGATACGGTTACGACGATTACGCAAAGGATGCTCGAAGGCGGCGCAATGCCAAGGCGCGAATGGGAAGGTGCGGCGCACGCATTGCAGGAACTCGGCAGCAAGAATGCCACGAAGATCGGAGATGCTCTGCTTGCTGCCGTCCACGCGCCGGAAGCTGAGATCGTCGAGACCTATCTAGCAGTTTTTCTTAATGCCGCAGGCGAGCCGAAAGCAGACAAAACTTTTGGCGCGGCAGCCGACCTCGCGCGAGTCGAGAGAATCCGCGATTGGCTATTCTCCGAGCGGATACGGCTGGCAGACCTTCTGAATACGCTCCATGCCGTCAGAGAGCGCGACCGCAGCGTCGCGCTCCTCACTATCGCGAGCGCGGTCGTCACCCGCTATCAAGAGGCGAAAGCGCGCCGTGGCGTGCTGGATTTCGCGGACCTCGTGACGAAGACCGTAGGCCTGCTCGAGCGCGAGGAATCGGCCTGGGTTCACTTCAAGCTCGATGGCGGCATCGACCATATCCTGGTCGACGAAGCCCAGGACACGAGCCCGGAGCAGTGGCGGATCATCGCAAAACTCGCGGAGGAGTTCTTCGCGGGCAAAGGCGCGTCTGACCGGCCGCGCACGATCTTCGCGGTCGGCGACGAGAAGCAGTCGATCTTCAGCTTTCAGGGCGCAGACCCGAAACGCTTCGACGAGATGCGGCGGGATTTCTCGAAACAGATCGCGGCAAGCGGCGAAAAACTAAGCATGCCACGGTTGCTCAACTCATACCGTTCCGTCGATGTCGTGCTGAAAGCGGTCGACAAAGTGTTTCTGCCCCCAGAGGCACGAAGCGGGCTGACTGCATCCGATGATGCCGAACCCGTGCATGTCGCCGTCCGCCAGAAGGCGCCCGGCATGGTCGAGATCTGGCCGCCGATCAAAGCCGAGAAAAGCAGCGATGAAGACGACGGCTGGGACAAGCCGCACGACAGAATGCGCGAGCAGACTTCGCAAATGCAGCTCGCGCGGCGGATCGCGACCGCGGTCAAACAATGGATCGGCGGCGGGCTTACGGTCGGCGACCGCGAGAATGCCGACAAACCACGCGCGGTCCGGGCCGGCGACATTATCGTGCTCGTGCAAAGCCGCGGCCCGTTGTTCGACGCAATCCTCCGCGCATTGAAGCAGGGGCGGGTTCCGGTTGCGGGCGCCGATCGCCTGACACTCACCGAAAACATCGCGGTCATGGATATGCTCGCGCTCGGCGACGCGTTGCTGCTTGCCGAGGACGATCTCTCGCTTGCCTGCGTGCTGAAATCGCCGCTGTTCGGATTTACCGACGAGGACTTGTTTGCGCTCTGCTTTGAAAGAAGCGGCACGCTCGCGCAAAGCCTCGCAAGCGCTATGGAAGCAAAATACGCCTATGCTGCAAAGACGCTTTTGCGCTGGCGCGAAAATGC
>JAKFYO010000033.1 GCA_021730825.1 Hyphomicrobiales bacterium | reverse complement strand
GCTTTGGGTCATCCCCGGCACGCTCTCGCTGATCGCGTTTGCGTGGCTCCTGACCTATGTCGAAAGTGATGCCGCAGGCCGCACCTACGCCGCCTATGGCGGGGTCTATATCGTCGCCTCGCTCCTTTGGCTTTGGGCCGTCGAAGACGCGCGGCCCGACCGCTGGGACACGATCGGCGGCGCGGTCTGCCTGATCGGGGCCGCGATTATCCTGTTCGGCCCCCGCGCGGTTCCCGCCTGACCCGTTGTTCCGGGCCAATAAATTTAAGATTGCCGGATTCGCGACTCAGATAGATTGCCGCATCATGGCGGCGCCTAATACCGAGACCGACGTGCTCTCGCGCGTGCGGCGCGAGCAGCGGATGCATGGAAAAACCCCGAGGTTTTCCGGGCTGCGTCTCGTGCTGACCGCGACTGCGATCACTGTCGGCATTCTTCTTTTTGCCTTCGGTGCAATCGGCATGCTCTTGATGGCGCGCGCGCCGCAGGAACCGCTCGCAAGCAAGCTCGACCCGGCGCCGCTGGCCGTGCAGCAATCGGAGACACCGCCCGTCGTGGAACAGTCGGAAATGCCGCCCACGATTCTGGAGACCGAAAACTCGACCTCGCATCACGAGAAAACGCTGCTGGAACCCGAAAAGAAGACCGTGAAAACGCTTCGCGTCATCGCGCCGCCTGTCCCGGCGGAAGCAAAAAGCGATGCCGTAGTTCAGCAGCAGGCGCCTGAACCTGAAACCACCGCAACAATTCCGCCCGCAACGCAAACGCAGCCGCAGCAGGTGCCGCAACGCGAAGTCCGCGAGCGGCCGGTGCGTCAGCAGCAGGCCGTGCGCCGCAAAACTCCCGAAGCGCAGTACGACAATCCGCTGTTCGAATTGTTCGGTATCAAGAAATATCGCTGATCTGCGCGCATAGTGCGGTTCCATCCGGAACTAAGCTTCTCGTCTTGTGTTGCCGCTGCACGGAGGGCCTCAAGGGAGAAACAGAACATGCGCCTTGCCATTGCTGGAACCATCCTCGCACTCGCAGTCACCGCCGCTTCCGCGCAAGCCCCGAAAATCGAAGGCAGCAAAGCCTTCTGTCTGAAGGCTACCGACAAGATCAACTGTAGCTATGACACCATGGCTGCATGCCAGAAGGGCATGAAGGAAATGTCGAAGGATTCCACCTCGGGCGGTTCCTGCATCAGCCGCTCGGAAGCCCGCTAAGACCTGAAAAAGATCGGGAGTTGCCACGCGCAACTCCCGTTTTTTTTAAAACCTCGTCGTGAAAGCGACGAGCCAGTCCGGCATAAAATCGAGTGCGAAGGCTTCGATAATTTTGTCGAAGCCCGTCAGCATCATCACGCCGACAATTAAGAAAGCCGCGCCTGCGATTTTCTTCGCATGAGGAGCGAATCTCGCGACGCCTCCGCTGCGATCCGCGAGCGAACGCGCGCCCATCGCGACGAGAAAAAGAACGAGTGCAGCGCCTAACGCAAAAGCCGTCATGCGAAGCGCTGCTTGCAAATAGCCGCCCGCTTCCGCCGCGAGCGAAAGTGCCGCTCCTACCGAGGGCCCCGAACACGGTGCCCAGATCGCGCCGAGCAGAATTCCAACCGCGAATTGCCCTGCGATGCCGTAATTACCCGCGCGTGCCGCGAGATTGGCGCCCGCCGCGCCGACGGGTGCGACGAGATTGGAGAAGCGCCGCTCCAGCATCGGGATCAAGAGAATTGCTGCGAAGACAAGAAGCAGAACGGCGACCGCGTTCCTGAGCGTGCCTTCGCCGAGGCCGAACAGCGCGCCCGTCGCATTCACAACAATCCCGAGTGTTGCAAATCCAGCGACCAGGCCCGCCAGCAGCGCCGCAGCACCTAGCCTGCCATTGGCAAATGCCGCTGCGACCACGATGGGCAACAGCGGCAGGATGCAGGGATTGATAACGGTGAGGGTACCGGCGAAGAACGCGAGGAAGAGGGCAGTCATCCGCCTGCCTGTGCTACGGCTTTGTCGATGAGCGCGCGGATTTGCGCGGCATCGGTAACCCAGTCCAGCCGGCCGATTTCCTTGCCGCCTGCGAAGACGACGATAATGCTGCGGGAAGTTACCTTCATCGGCCCGAGCACGTCGCTGTTTCCGCTCGAGCTTGCGCGCAGCATGGTCACTTTCGAAAACTTGGAATCTTTTTGAAGTCCTTCCAGGACATTGGCCTGCGCGCGGCAGGTCGAGCACCACCATTCGTGGGTATGCACGACGACCGGCGCGTTCGATTTCACGAGCGCTTCGAATTTGTTCTTTTCAAAGGAAACGAACTCCGCCGCGGCGAAAGTCGAGTAGCCGATCGTTGCGAACATAATGAAAGCGGCAAGTATGCGGCGCATGATGATTTCCTTTACGAGAGGGCGCGTGCGAGCGTCTGCTCGATGCGGGCAGGGTCGGAGTCGTAGGACAGGCGCGCGATCTCTTTGCCGCCCTTGAAGACAATGATCGTGGATTGCCGGACCACTTTATAATCGGTGAGGAAAGCCTTCTCGCGATCGAAGTTCACGCGTACCGCCCGCACGTTCTTATAAGAAGTTCCGGCCAGCACCCGGTCCATCACCGGCATCTGCGCGCGGCAGACCGAACACCAATCCGCGTGCACGTGCACGACAATCGCGTTCCCGGTCGCGAGCAGCTTCACGAAACTGCCGGCCTGATATTCGGCGAACGGCATGGCCATCGCGCGGCCAAGCGAAAGCGGCATGGCGCAAG
>JAKFYO010000053.1 GCA_021730825.1 Hyphomicrobiales bacterium | reverse complement strand
TTGGAATAATCGTCAGTTCAGACCCATTGGCTCGGATCGACTTTTTCATCCCTCCAGTGCTTCGCTTCGTTGAGCGCGCCGAAATCCTCCGGCTTCTTCACGAGGGCGCTGACGGTGCCTGAGAATTTGTAGTCTTCGTCGTTCACCTCTTCGTCGCCATCGGTGGTGTTGTGGGTGCGGACCGACATCCCGTTCGCATTGGCGACGCCTGCGACCACGGACGCGAGTTCGAGGTGGCGATTGGAAATATGCAGCACGAGGATGCCGCGCGGCGAAAGCTTGCGCTTGTAGATTTCGATCGCCTCGCGGGTCATCAGGTGAATCGGGATCGCGTCGGAAGAGAACGCATCGATCGCGATAAAGTCGTAGCTGCCGTCCGGGGCGTCCCCGATGGTGAGCCGCGCATCGCCCAGAATGATCTTCGCGTCCGGCGCGCATTGCGCGAGGAAGCTGAAGCCATAGCGCTTCGGATTGGTCGCGATCTCGATCGTGGTCGGATCGATCTCGTAATAGCTGACGGAATCCTTTTCCTGCTTGTGGCAGGCAAGCGTGCCGGTGCCTAAGCCCACGACCGCGTAGTTGATCGGTCCGTTCTTGTTCAGCCTCGCCTGCGCCACCGCCTGCGCGATTGCCGCGGACTTATAATAATAGGTGGTCAGTTCCGGGCGGCCGGTCGCGGGCTTGAAGTCGTTGGTCATGACGCGCTGCGCGCCGTGAATGGTCGTGCCGTGCAGGAGCACGCGGAAGCGGCCGTCATAGCTGTCGGTGACTTTGTGAACGCCGAAGAAACTCCGAACCGTATGCCGCGTGCGGCTGTCGATATTCTCGTAGGCTTTGATCGTGAGGAAGCACAGCGCGATGATGTAGGCGTACTTCACGGAGTCGAACGAGATCAAAATCGAAGCGACCAGCAGGAATCCGATCACCCACTTCATGTAGGTGTAATTGCCCGGCGCAAGATCGGAGAGCACAGGCACGCGCTGCCCGAATGCAGGCGCAAGTGCGATAGCCGCGATGATCGCAAGCACGACCCAGAACACCGGCGCCCAGCGTCCGCCCGGCCATACCAAACCCGGACGGCAAAGCAGCGCCAGCACGATCAGGATCGGATATTCCGCGACCCAGTTGAAGATCAGCGGCGCGACCAGTGCCGCCGCGATGCCGCCGATCATGCCGCCGGCCGACATCCACATATAAAATTCGGTGAGATGCGCGGGCGCCGGACGGAGCCGCGCCAGTTCGCCGTGACAGACAAGTGCGGTGAAGAAGAACGCGGCGATATGGATTGCCAGAATCCAGGCAATGGTATCGAAGCCTTCAAACACCTGCGACGCAATCAGGATGGCGATGAACAGCGGCTGCGCGATCACCGCGACCTGATGCACCTTCTCCGCAAGGCGCGAGAACACGAGCACGAAGGTCAGAAGGTAAAGCGCGAGCGGCACGACCCACAGAAACGGCACCGCCGCAACGTCGGTCGAGATGTGATTGGTGACGGCGATCAGCAAGCCCGAGGGAATTGCCGCAAGCGCGATCCAGACTACCGCCTCCGCCCATGTCGGCTTGTCCGCTTTTGCGCCATTCGCCGGTTTCGCCGGTCTCAAATCTTTCGTATTCCAGATGAGATAGCCGCAGCCCGCGATCAGCACGATCAGCAGAACGAAAACCGCGGACCAGCCGAAGGTCTGCTGCTGCAAGCGTGTGAGCGGCTCAACGGCAAACGGGTAAGCGAGCAGCGCGAGAAAACTTCCGATATTGCTCGCGGCATAAAGAAAGTACGGATCCTTCGCCGCCGGATGATTGGTCCGCGCGAACCATGCCTGCAACAGCGGGCCGTTCGCGGAGAGCGCGAAGAACGGCAGGCCGATCGAAACCGTGAACAGACCGAGCAGCCAGAACGCTTCGCCAGATGCCGGCGGCTTGGTCCAGCCGCTTGCAATACCGAGCGGCAGGAACAGAACCGCGACCAGCATGACCGCGAGGTGAACCATAACGGCCTTCTGGCCTTCGAGATTCTTCGTAATGAAATGCGCATAGGCGTAGCCGGCGAGCAGCATGGTCTGGAAGAATACCATCGCGACCGACCAGACCGCTGGCGTGCCGCCAAGACGCGGTAGCACCATCTTCGCGAACATCGGCTGTACAAAGAAGAGAAGTGCCGCGCTCACGAAGATCGCGAGCATGAACAGCGGCAGCAAGAAGCCAACCATAGAGCCCTGCGTTGATTTCTTCTCGACCGGCGATTTCGCCGCGGCGGCCGGTTTCTTTTTCGCGGGGGACTTCTTCTCTGCGGGAGTCTTCTTCGCGTTCATCGGAATTCCTTCACTGGTCGCATCTTGGGTGCGGAGGCCGCTCCGCCGTGCGGTGCGGGAGAGCCGATCTCCGGAAATATCGGGAAACTGCTGGCTGATTGCGCTTCCAAACGGAAGTTTGTTCGGGCTTTCAGGCTGAACCCGCGCGGAACGGCGCGGGGGGCGGGATAATCGCGGAACTGGCGATTCCGGTCCAGCCCTGCCCGCCCGATTTCCGCAGCGCGGGAATTGACGTGGGACGTGGGCGTGTAAGCCACATCTCGTTGCATCGCCGCAATAAAATTTCTGATAAAACGACCTGAGAGTCCCGCGAAACGGGACCGTTCCAGGGAGCAATTTATGTCAGAACTTTCTCGCCGCACTCTTCTTGCTGGCGCCGCTACCGTCGGCGCAGCGGCCGCCACCGGCGTCAACTTCAATGCGC
>JAKFYO010000349.1 GCA_021730825.1 Hyphomicrobiales bacterium | reverse complement strand
GAACCCTGTGCCCCGCGCGCTGTAAGAGCCAACCGCATAGAAGCCCGGACATCCCCGCCCCTACCACCGCGACGTCTTTCTTGTCTTGCGATTTGGGAAGCTCGTTCTCCCAGCCGCTGAGCAGCTTCAGATATTCCGCTTGCGTATAGTCCGCGGGAGCTTTGAAAGTGATTGCCGGCATGGGATTCCCCTTGTCCGCCATCATAGGAATTATGTGCGCGCGGGCAACAACTCCCAGCCGTCCTCGCCATAACAATACTGCGATGTGCGGGCCTCCTTGAAGCCCGCGCCCGGCACCCAGCGCATCACCTCCACCTTGATATCGCGCCCGTCCACTTCAATCAGGTTGTAGGTATTGCCGTCTCCCTCGCGCGTGCGCGTCGAATTCGCGGTGCCCGCATAAACGATCAGCGCCTGCTCTCGATCCTCCGTTTCCTCGATGGCGCCGCTCGCGCCGCGATGGTGATGTCCGGAGAGCAGCATCTGCACACCGGCATTTACGACTTCCGGAAGCGCAAGCCTTGAGCCGAACGCAAGGTCGACAAATACCTCGTTATCGGCTTGGCCGAGAGGATGATGCGTGACGAGCACGCGCGTTACGCTCTCCCCCAGATCGCTGAAAAAGTCGCGCACGCGCGCGACCTGCTCTTTAGAGACTCGGCCATTTTTCCCGGTAAAGCGCCGTGCGGTGTTCAGCCCAATGACGGCCATCCCCTCGTCGCGATAGCTTTGTCCGGCAACACCGAGCGGTTCGATGAATTCGTTGTAGCCCGAGAACGGCCAGAACAGCCGAGCAAGGATATTAAAAAGCGGCATATCGTGATTTCCTGGGATCACGAGCTTCGGCTCCGGTAATTGCTCCACGAATTTACGCGCTTCCTGAAATTGCCAGCGCCGTGCGCGCTGTGTGAAGTCGCCACTCAGAACCACAAGATCTGCTTTGACTTCAAGAACGCTCTTCACGAGATCGGCCGTCACTGCCGGCTCGTGCGTGCCGAAATGAAAATCCGAAAGATGCGCAATCTTTCTCACGCCTTTGCCTTCGGAACGAAAACTTTTAGCGCTTGCCGCTTGATTACGTAGCGCAACGGCGGTGTGAGAATTTCGACTTCGCCATCCAGCGCGACCGGTAGGCGGCTGGTATTCGATGTAATCTCGGCAAAACGCCCTTTGACGATTTGCAAATCGCGGCTGCTCTTGAGGCTCCCAACCATCCCACGGAGAACCAACGACAGAAATCCCAGCCGCGTTTCTACTTTTGCGACATGGATAAAAAGCGCACCCTCGTCGAGCCGCTCTCGGGTACCGAACTTTCCCGCATCGAGTCCGTAGGCATTGTTGCCGACGAAAACGATAGGACTACGATGAAGCACGGTCTCGTTTTCGACGCGCACGCGCAGCTTGCGGAGAGGAAATTTCCTCATCGTGCGGATGGCCGCATAGATCGCCGCGTGCCATTTCTGCTTGCCTTCCGCTTCCTGCAGCCGCTCGCGATCGAGCACGAGAAACGGATAAATACCGATCGAGGAGTTATTGATGAAGACTTCGCCGTTCACCTCGGCGACATCGACACGGATCACGTTCCTGGCTGCGATAATGCCGGCTGCATCCTCAAGTTTATGCGGCAGCCCCAAATCCTTCGAGAAATGATTGAGCGTACCGAGCGGCAATACGCCGAGCGGAATTTTAGAGCCTGCAAGCGCCGCCGCAGCGGTGCGGATCGTGCCGTCGCCGCCGCCTACGATGATACCTGGAACTTCCGAAACGCGGGCTTCTTTCAGTACGTGAGGGAGTTCTTGCGGATGAGGAAAACGGATATCGGCCTCGATCTTATGCTGCGCGAATATCTCCGCGAGCAAACCGCGCAGATCGTCCTTATTCTTCGCTTTTGCAGTACCTGCAGAAGCGTTGATGAAAGCGATGAATTTTTGGGCCAAATGCTACCCCTGTTATCCAGGGGCAATAACGCTTGAGGCGATGCGAAGTTTCTTAGTTTTTTTGCCCGTTCCGCAGGAGCTTCAGAACTTTATAAACATATTCGTTCGCCGGCGTCGGCAGGCCGTGCTTTTTGCCGAGTTCTACGACCTTGCCTTGCAGCCAATCCAGTTCGAGCCGATTGCCGCGCTCGACGTCCTCGCACATCGAAGCCTTGATCGTCGGCAACGCGCCCTTTGCGCGGGCAAGCAGTTTATCCGCCTGCCCTGCAAGCGACACGCCCTCTTTGATCCCGACCGCCTCGGTTTCCTTCATCAGCGACACGAATAGCGCGGTCGTATCCGGATCGGCGAGAATCGGACCGATGGTCGAGCGCGTGCTTGCGGTCGCGCCCGACATGGCGATCAGAAAAATGAACTTCTCCCACAGATCCTCGCGAACGGTTTTTGAGAAGCTGGCCTCCACCTTCGCCTTGCGCATTTCGTCGCAAAGCGATTGCAGCCGCGTGTCTTCGCGGCCATCGAGAAAACCGCAACGGAAATTCGCAAACGTGCCGTGCTGTGTAATTTCTCCTGGAGCGGTAATGACCGCGGAAATGCGCGTCGGCGTGAAGGCGACTACATCGCCGAGAATCGGCTTGAGCCGGTCGGCTGAATCGATCCCGTTCTGCATCGTGAGCACGCGGGTATTCTTGCCGATAAACGGCTTCGACAGTTCGCCGGCCTTCTCCGTGTCCCAGAGTTTGACCGCAAAAAACACGAGATCGACTTCCCCGACCTTTTTCGGGTCGTCGGTCACGTTCGGCTG
>JAKFYO010000070.1 GCA_021730825.1 Hyphomicrobiales bacterium | reverse complement strand
TGCTGTCCGCGCCCTCCATCGTGATCGGCCTTTTCGTCTACGGCATCATTGTCCGGCCGATGGGATACTTCTCCGGGATTGCCGGGTCAGTCGCGCTTGCAATTCTTGTCATTCCGGTCGTCGTTCGCACGACCGAGGATATGCTGCTCTTGGTGCCGAGCCAGATGCGGGAAGCCGCCGCGGCACTCGGCGCGCCGCGCTGGCATGTGATCCGTCAAGTTAGCTACCGCGCGGCGAAGACCGGCATCATTACCGGCATCTTGCTTGCGATTGCCCGTATCTCCGGCGAAACCGCGCCGCTGCTGTTTACCGCTCTGAACAATCAGTTCTGGAGCACGAGCCTGCTCGCGCCGATGCCAAGCCTTCCGGTTGTTATCTTCCAGTTCGCGTTGAGCCCGTATGAAGACTGGCAGCGGCTTGCCTGGACCGGCGCTTTGTTAATCACAGTCGCGGTGCTGACGCTCAGCATCGTTGCCCGTCTGCTTTCGTCGAAGAGGACAGTCTGATGGCTAATTTTGCAGTTCACGCTTCCGCGGATTCTCTTTCCAACGCGAAGCCGAAAATGGACATCAAGGATTTGTCCTTTTTCTACGGCGACAACAAAGCGCTGAAAGACATCACGCTTCCGCTGTTCGAAAAACGCGTCACCGCGCTGATCGGACCCTCGGGCTGCGGCAAGTCCACGTTGCTCCGCATCCTGAACCGGATTTATGAGCTTTATCCGGGCCAGCGCGCCGAAGGCACGGTCATGCTCGACGGCGAGAACATTCTCGATCCGAAGCTGGATGCGAACTATCTCCGCTCCAAGGTCGGCATGGTGTTCCAGAAGCCGACGCCGTTCCCGATGACGATCTATGACAACATCGCTTTCGGTGTGAAACTTTATCAGAAGCCTTCGCGCGCCGAGATGGACGCGATCGTGGAATCGAGCCTCGTTCGCACCGCGCTCTGGGGTGAAGTGAAGGATCGGCTGCACACCTCCGCGCTCGGTCTTTCCGGCGGTCAGCAGCAGCGTCTTTGCATTGCCCGCACCGTCGCGGTGAAGCCCGAAGTCGTGCTCTTCGACGAGCCGACCTCCGCGCTCGACCCGATTTCGACCGCGAAGATCGAGGAACTGATCGACGAATTGAAGCGCGACTTCACCATCGTGATCGTGACCCACAATATGCAGCAAGCGGCCCGCGTCGCCGATCTCACCGCCTTCATGTATCTCGGCGATCTGATCGAAGCGGGACCGACCACGACGATGTTCTCGACCCCCAAGGACAATCGAACCCTCGACTACATCACGGGACGCTTCGGCTAACGCCGGCGAGTATCATCATGGCAAGCCATATCGTTACAGCTTTCGAAAATGAACTCCGCGACATCAATCGCAAGGTCGCCGAAATGGGCGGTCTTGCCGAGAAGGCCGTGGTCGATTCGACCGACGCGCTGATCAAGCGCGACACCATTCTCGCGCAGCGCGTGATCGCGGGGGATACCCGGCTCGATCAGCTTCAGCGCGAAATCGAAGAGGACGCGATCACCTTGATCGCCAAGCGCCAGCCGCTCGCGGTCGATCTCCGTGAAGTCGTTTCCGCGATCCGCATCTGCAACGATCTGGAGCGGGTCGGCGATCTTGCCAAGAATACCGCGAAGCGCGTGCTCGCCCTGAAAGGCGAGTACCAGGCGGCGGCACTCCTGCGCGGCGTCGAACATATGAGCGAGATCGTGCTCGAACAGCTCAAAGAAGTGCTCGACGCCTTCGGTGCCCGCGATGCCGTACGCGCGATGGCGGTCTGGAAGCGCGATGGCGCGGTGGACGACCTTTACACTTCGCTGTTCCGCGAGCTTCTTACCTACATGATGGAAGATCCGCGCCAGATCACGATGTGCACGCATCTTCTGTTCGCTGCGAAGAACGTCGAGCGCATCGGCGACCATGCCACCAACATCGCGGAAACCGTGCATTACCTGGTGGTCGGCGAGCAGCTTGTCGATGAGCGCCCGAAGTCGGACACTACCAGCATGACCAATGTTTCCTACCCGCAAGCCAAGGGATAACCGGAACCGTCCCGCATGAAATCGAAAGTTCTGGTGGTCGAGGACGAAGACGCGCTCTCGGTGCTGCTTCGTTACAATCTCGAGAGCGAAGGCTACGACGTCGAGACCGTCAATCGCGGCGACGAAGCCGAAATTCGCCTGAAAGAAAACCTTCCTGACATCGTAGTGCTGGACTGGATGCTGCCGGGTCTTTCCGGCATCGAACTTTGCCGCCGCCTGCGCGCCCGCACCGAGACCGAACGCCTGCCGATCCTGATGCTGACGGCACGCAGCGAAGAGGCCGAGCGCGTGCGCGGTCTTGCGACCGGTGCCGACGACTACATGGTCAAGCCGTTCTCGGTTCCAGAATTCGTCGCGCGCGTGCGTGCTTTGCTGCGCCGCGCGAACCCCGAGCAGGTTTCGCAACAGTTGAAGTCAGGCGACATCGAACTAGACCGTGAGAAGAAGCGCGTGCATCGCAAAGAGCGCGAGGTGCATCTTGGTCCGACCGAGTTTCGCCTGCTTGAATTCCTGATGATGTCGCCGGGACGTGTGTTCACACGCGAGCAGCTGCTGAACGCGGTCTGGGGCAGGGACGTTTATATCGACGAGCGCACCGTGGACGTTCACATCGGCCGCCTGCGCAAGACGCTCACGCGCGGCAAGGAAGCCGATCCGATCCGCACCGTGCGCGGCTCCGGCTACTCCTTCAACGAACGC
>JAKFYO010000046.1 GCA_021730825.1 Hyphomicrobiales bacterium | reverse complement strand
AGATCGGCTCGAAGAAATTCGTCACTGAAGTGATCGAGGAAGTTTTGCCGAAAGCGCGCGCCGCGATCCTGTCCGGTCCGGGCTTCGCGGATGATGTCGCCGCAGGATTGCCGACCGCGGTGACCCTCGCCGCACACGACGAAGCGCTCGCCTTGGAACTCGCGGGAGCATTGAGCTCCCAGACCTTCCGGCTTTATCACTCAAATGATGTACGCGGCGTCGAAATCGGGGGTGCCGCGAAGAACGTGCTCGCGATTGCCGCCGGCATTGTCGCCGGAAGAAAGCTCGGCGCAAGCGCGCAGGCAGCGCTCACTACGCGTGGATTTGCCGAGCTTATGCGCTTCGCCCGCGCCTATGACGCAAAGCCGGAAACGCTGACGGGCCTATCCGGGCTTGGCGATCTGATTTTGACCTGCTCCTCTCCGCAATCGCGCAATTATGCCTTCGGCGTTTCGCTCGGCAGTTCGAGTTCCGTTGACGTGCGCGGAAAGAAGCTCACCGAGGGTGTTTATACGGCACCCGTGTTGGTCGAGGCCGCGCGCGCAAAGAAAGTGGAAATGCCGATTGCGGAAGCCGTGGCAGCGGTGCTGGCGGGCAAACTGGGCATAGATTCGGCGATTGCCGGCCTGCTCTCGCGCCCGCTTCGCCAGGAAGATTGAGCATCTTGTCGCGTTAACGGCTGGCGAATAGTTTTCAGCGATGATAGACGGCCTTCGCTTTGAGGACGCCATGCATTTCGTTGCGATCTGCCTCGATAAACCGAACAGCCTCGATTTGCGGCTCGCGAACCGTGCGGCGCATCTCGATTACCTTCGCGCCCATGCCAAGACGATCAAGACCTGCGGCCCTCTGCTGGCGGACGACAACGAAACCATGATCGGTTCGATGCTCGTACTCGACGTGCCAGATCGCGCGGCTGCCGACATGATTCTTGGCGAAGACCCATATAAAAAAGCGAACCTTTTTTCCAAGGTCGAAGTTCGCCCCTGGCGCTGGGTAATCGGCACGCCGAGCTCGAACTAAAAAATCGTATGGCGTACTGGCTGATCAAGAGCGAGCCCGGCACCTGGTCGTGGGACGAGCAGGTGAAATCCGGTGCAAAGGGAACGAGTTGGACCGGCGTCCGCAATCACGCGGCTAAACTCAACCTCATGCGCATGAAGAAGGGCGACCGCTGCTTCTTCTACCACTCGAACGAGGGCAAAGAGATCGTCGGCATCGCCGAGGTGATCAAGGAGCATTACCTCGATCCGAGCGACAAGACCGGAAAATTTGTCGCGGTCGATGTGAAAGCAAAAGAACCGCTGAAAACGCCGGTCACGCTCGCGCAGGTAAAGACCGAAGCAAAACTCAAAAACATGGCGCTGATTAAACTCTCGCGCTTGTCGGTGCAGCCTGTTACGGACGCCGAATGGACGACGGTCTGCAAACTGGGCGGCGTAAAAGCCTGACGCTTTCGAACGCGGAAACTTTCATCCGCAAGAACACACGTCTTCGTCCTGTCCCTCACGTTCGAGAAATTTCTCTTTACGTCGCCGACGAAGCGGTGCCGCTATGGCAGAAAACCGAGGAAGAGCTCGGCGAGATGGGCCTGCCGCCGCCGTTCTGGGCCTTCGCCTGGGCGGGCGGTCAGGCGCTTGCGCGCTACATTCTCGATCATCCGCAAATCGTGCGCGGTAAACGCGTGCTCGATCTTGCGAGCGGCTCGGGTCTGGTCGCGATTGCGGCAATCAAAGCCGGCGCCGTGCATGCGGTCGCAAACGACATCGACCGGTTTGCACTGCCCGCGATCGCGCTGAATGCATCCGCGAACGGCGTGTCGCTGGAAATGGAAACCGTTGACCGGCTGAACCCCGAAGCTGCGCACGCCGCGTTTGACGTAGTGCTCGCCGGAGACATCTTCTACGAACGCGATACCGCCGCCCGTGCGCTCGCTTTTTTGCAGCATGTGCAAAGACAGGGCGCAGTTGTGCTGGTCGGCGATCCGGGCCGGTCGTATCTGCCGAAGGACAAGATGACGGTTCTTGCCGAATACGAAGTCCCGGTAATCCGCGATCTGGAGGATACCGAGATCAAGCGCACCAAAGTCTGGGCTCTTACGGACTGAAGGCATGCCGTATAGCCCTGATTCTCAGGGGTTTTGCGTTGGCCCCTAACCAAAGTCGGAACCCGCGCGCCTTGAAGCGCCAGTTCCGCCCGGCGCATAATGCGGAAAGAAAAAACAAGAGACGGGCTCAAGCCCGCTCGCCAAGGGGTAAGGGAGAGCTCAATGTCCGACGCCAAAATGTATGCCGTTTCGCCGGAGTGGAAGAAGCGCGCCTGGCTCGACGAAGCCAAATACAAAGAGATGTACGCCGCTTCGATCAAGGACCCGGAAAAATTCTGGGGCGAAGAAGCGAAGAAGCGCATTCACTGGTTCAAACCCTTCACCAAGGTGAAGAACACGTCGTTCGAGGGCGACGTCTCGATCAAGTGGTTCGAGGACGGCAAGACCAACATTTCCTACAACTGCATCGACCGGCACCTCGAAAAGCGCGGCGATCAGGTCGCAATCATCTGGGAAGGCGACGAGCCGACCGACGACAAAAAGATCACGTACAAACAGTTGCATGCGGAAGTCTGCCGCTGGGCGAACGTCCTGAAGAAGCAGGGCGCAAAAAAAGGCGACCGCATCACGATCTACATGCCGATGATTCCGGAAGCGACTTACGCGATGCTCGCTTGTGCGCGCATCGGCGCGATCCAC
>JAKFYO010000252.1 GCA_021730825.1 Hyphomicrobiales bacterium | reverse complement strand
GCACCATCGACATTCGTCACATCGAGGCGAAGCGTCGAGCGGTCGTTCGCAGCCAGGAAGCGCGGCAAGGTCGCCTGCACCACGACCGGATCGCGGATGATGACTTCGGAGGCAGCGTGACCGACTTTATCTTCGGCCCAGGCTACGGCCATCACACGCACGCTGCCGTCGAAAGCCGGCACGTCGAACTGCACGTTAGCCTTGCCGTCTTTATCGACCGCGACGATGCCGGAATAAAGCACCAGCGGCGCTTGTGACGGCGGATTGCCCGCCATGTCCATGGCATTCGAGTCGCCGCCCGCACGGATTCTTCCGCGCGTGCCCTGCATGCCGTCGATCAGCGCGCCGTAAAGATCGCGCACTTCGCCGGCCAGACGACGCTGCCCGAGATAATAGTTGTCGGGCGCGGGCGATTTGTAATTCGTGAGATTCAGAATGCC
This sequence comes from Hyphomicrobiales bacterium, assembly GCA_021730825.1. Lineage (GTDB taxonomy): Bacteria > Pseudomonadota > Alphaproteobacteria > Rhizobiales > Xanthobacteraceae. Next base: position 2,309 of record JAKFYO010000252.1, on the reverse strand, counting down.
GACATCGACCGCGGCAATCACGATGCGCGCGTTACCGCCGTTCAGGCCGCTCACGGTCACGGGAATATGCCAGCTCGTGTTCGGACGAAGTTCTTTCGGTAGTTCCATCTTCACGTTTAGCGTTCGCGCGGCGCGGCCGACGCCGAACCACGCGACACCGATGGCGCGGCTCGGCATACGGCTCTTCTGCACGTCGAGCGGACGATGATGGAACGCGACAACGTAAGCGCCCGGTCCCCAGTCCGCGCCCACGCGGAAGGTGACGCGGCCGCCGGCAGCCGGAACCTGTATTTGCTGGGTCGCATACACCTTGTCGCCAACGACCATCACGGTCGCAGCACCATCGACACGCGGCGAGATCGACACCGTCATGGTGTCGCCTTCGGCGTATCCGGTCTTGTCGAGCGAGACTTCGAGCTTATCCGGCGTGTCGGCGGAAGTTTCGCCGTAGAAACCGGCATCGAAAGCGTAGCTCGCGGCGGGACCGTTCGCTTCCGGCGAAGTGATTTCGAGACGGTAGCGCCCATAAGGCGCTTCCGCCGCGAAGCTCACCGCTTTTTCGGCGGACGTATTCAGCGTGCCTTCCGCGATCTTGCGGGTCTGGCGCACGGGCTCGTAATCCCATGAGCCGGAAACCCGATACCACTGGTAGCGCGTCTCGACTTTGTAGATCGCCCACTTCATGTTCTGCTTTGCGACGAGCTTACCGTCGGAGTTCGCAAGCACGACGTCGAAAAGCGCCTTTTCGCCTTCGCCGACGCGGCCCTTGAATTGCGGGCGGATGCCGACCGTCGGCGTCGCGGCCGCAATCGGAACGACGATGCGCCGCTCAATGGCACGGCCGCCCTGCTCCTGCATGCGGATCGTGATCTGCGCCTCGAGTGCGCGTGAGGTGCGCGGCAATTCGGGGAGCGCAATCGAAAGTTCGGCTTGTCCCTTCGCGTCGGTCTTCGGCAAATCCGAAAGCGGACGGCGGATCGGCGTGAACGGCTCATCCGTCAGGCCGAAGCTGTAGCCTTCGAACCCGCGGCGCATCTGCGCCGGACGAATTTCGATTTCGCCTTCGAGATCGAGGCTCGCTGCCGGCGGGCCGAACAGGTAGCGGCCTTCGATGGTCGCCTGCGCAGGCTGGTTGACGCCGATCTCCGGTGTCTTCGCCTTCAGGTCGAACTCGATGCGATCCGGCACATAGTCTTCGACAAGAAACGCGACTTCGCCGACGGGCGACGCCTTGAGATCCGCATACGCGCGCAAGCGCCAGGTGCCGGTGGTGGCACCCGACAACAGCGGCATGTCGAAGCTGCGGCCACCGAGTTGATCGGCGTTGACGACAATGCGGCGGTCTTCCGCGCCGTCGGGACGCGACAACACGAATGTCAGCGGAACGCTGATCGCTTTTGCTTTAGCGTCACGCAGGAGTGCCGTGACATGCACCGTCTCGCCGGAGCGATAGACGCCGCGCTCGGTGAAGACATAGGCGTCAAGCGGTCCGGGCGTGACGCGGCCCGAGACGCCTCGGTCGGCGAGATCGAACGGGCTTTCGCTCAAAGACAAGAACGCATAGTCCGCGCCCTTGCGCTCCGCGATCAGCACGGCTGGCGCGAGACCGCCGGTGCCTCGCACGAGACCGACATCGAACTTCGCAAATCCCTGCGCGTTCGTTTTAATGACGCCAAGCAATTCGTTGTTCTTCGCGAGCAGCTTCAGCTCGGCATCGGCAACCGGATTGGCGTTGCCGAGATCGCGGACGAATACATGCAGGCCATCGTCGGAGGTGATCGCGGTCAGGCCGAGATCGGAAACGACGAACCACTGGGTCGCCAGATTGGAATACTGCTCGCGGCCGGTTGCGTCGGCGGGTACTGCGGTCATCACGTAAACGCCCGCACGCAGATCCTTGATCGCCTCTTCGACCGGGAACGCGGTCGTCACTTCCTTGTTCAACTCGGAAGTAACTTCGAGTTCGCCCTTGAACGCGAGTGCGCCCTGATTTTCGGCAAGCTGATTGATTTCGTGGCGCGACAGCGACTGGCGGAACTGGGCGTCCAGCGCGGACGGGATCAGCGAACGCTCGCCGATCCGCACGATCTGGATGTTCAGCTTCTTCGTGTTGACGGAAATTACCGGGATGCCGCGCTGGCCGGTGCGCGGCAGCACATAAGCCCGGCCCGTAAAGCGGGCGTCGGCCTTGCGGTCGCGTACATAAATCTGCAACTCGGCGGCTTTGTTCAGTATTTCGCCGTTCTTCGACGGCACGCCGCGGCGCGCGGTGACGGCATAAGTTTCGCCATGTTTCAGACCTTCAATAC
>JAKFYO010000206.1 GCA_021730825.1 Hyphomicrobiales bacterium | reverse complement strand
AGCAAGTACTGCGCGCGATGTTTGCGCTCGTCGGCGCGCTCGGTGGCTATGCCGCGATGTCCGGCTTTGCGGCGGTGATGCTGCGGCGGCATGTGGCGTTCTGGGGCGTCATCTACGCCGCCTCGCTCGCAGTCTGGTATTTTTCGAGCATCGAAGAATCCAAAATGGTCTCGGGCGCGCTCGCGACGCTTTACATCGCGATCTACCTGCATTTGCGGGAGCACTGGACACAGCGAAACGCGATCCTGCTGACGGCCGTTCTGTTTCTTGCCTGCATGAACGAGATTGTCGCGGGGTTTCTCGTTGTCATTCCCGTCGTCGATACGCTCACGCGGCATGGAATTGATTTCGCGCGCGGCCGCTGGATTTTGCTGCATGCAACGGTTGGTCCGCTCGCGCTCGCCATTCTTGAATGGATCGCACGGACGCGCTTCGACGCCGCCAGCCAACATCCTGAAGGCGGCACGCATTTCAGCATGCTGTTCTGGTACATCACGCAGAACGATTACAACCTCGCCGCGGTCTACGCATTCGTCGTGCGCTGGCTCTTTTTCAGCATCGGCGCGCCGGAAGCCAAGGTCTATTTCGCCAATCCGGCGATCGGTTATGGCGGCGACTTTTATCCAAGCTTGCTGCTATATTTTTATTCGCCTGCCGCGGCGGGCGTTGCAATTCTGTTTTTCGCTTTGCTTGCCGCGGCATTTCTTCCGCGCTTCCGCGCAGCAATGACGCGCGACACAGCCGGTATCATGTTTGCGCTTGCAACCTATATCGTGCTGCGCGGTGCATTTTTCTTTTTGCTGTTGCCGCAGGAATACATGTTGTTTGCATCCAGCGTTACCTTCGCAATTCTGCTGCTGGCCGCGATCCCCTTTGCGAACTCCACGTTTCCGCGCAAGCGAATCCTGCTCGCACTGTTCACAACCGCGCTGTTTCTAGCGAACGGCGCCTTCATGCTGGCGCCGTAGTCTTAGACCGGCAAAAGCTGGTCCGTCTTCACTTCTTCCATGACCGCGTAGGTGCGCGTCTCTTTCACGCCGGGCAGCGCGAGTAGAACATTGCCGAGGAACTTCCGGTAAGCCGCGATATCCGCGACCCGCGTCTTCACGAGATAGTCGAAGCCGCCCGCCACCATGTGGCACTCGAGCACTTCCGGCGCGCGGCGCACGGCAACGGCGAACTTGTCGAAAATGTCGGGCGTCGTCTTATCGAGCGAGACTTCGACGAAAACGAGCAACGGCAGATCCAGAAGATGCGGGTCTAACTTCGCGCCGAAGCCAATGATGTAGCCATCCTTTTGCAACCTCTTCAGCCGCTCGCCGGTAGAGGTCGGCGATAATCCGACGCGCTCGGCAAGCTCGACCGAAGCGATACGGCCATCTACCTGCAAAAGCTGAAGAATTTTCCGGTCGATCTTGTCGATATCCATGATTTTCTCTGAATTTTTCTGATTATTCCGCTGATTATACGGCAATCATCCAAAAATGACTATAGAGATGCGGAAATAGCTGTCTTAATTCTCGAATACAGGAGAAAACGGTGGCCGCTTTCCAGCTATTCGATGCACCTTATGCCGAGGATGACGAAGCAATCGCAGCGCGGCTGCTCGCAGCCGATCATGCCGCAAATGCAGATCGAACCGCCATCGAGGAAAATGCTCGCGCACTCATTGGCGCGATCCGCGCGCAGTCGGGCGGCTTCGGTAGCGTAGAGGAACTGCTGCGTGAATTCTCGCTCTCCACCAAGGAGGGCATCGCGCTCATGGTGCTGGCCGAAGCGCTCCTGCGTATTCCCGACGCCGAAACCGCAGACCGCCTGATCGAAGACAAGTTAGCGGCCGGAGACTTCGAACATCATCAGTCGAAATCGGATGCGCTGCTCGTCAACGCGTCGGTATGGGCGCTCGCGCTCAGCGCAAAGACGATTCATCCCGGCGAGTCGCCTGACGGAATTATCGCATCGCTTTCCAAACGCATCGGCCTGCCTGCGGTACGCACCGCCATGCGGCAGGCCATGCATATCATGGGGCAGCATTTCGTTTTCGGAGAAAACATCGAAGGCGCGCTCGTCCGCGCAAAAGACAGCCCGCGCTACCGCTATTCCTACGACATGCTCGGCGAAGGTGCTCGCACCGCGGAAGATGCCGCGCGTTATCGCAAGGCCTATCTGCAAGCGATCCGCGCCATCGGAAGCGGCGCGAGCGAGACATCGCCCGAAGTGCGGCCGGGAATTTCCGTAAAGCTCTCGGCGCTGCACCCGCGCTACGAAGCGATCAGCCGCGAGCGCGTAATGAAGGAGCTGCCGCCTGTTTTGCTCGAACTGGCGTTGGCTGCGAAATCCTGCGGTCTGCATTTCACCGTCGATGCCGAGGAAGCCGACCGGCTGGAGCTATCGCTCGATGTCATCGCAAACGTTTTTACCAATCCAGCGCTCGCGGACTGGGATGGCTTCGGCATTGCCGTGCAGGCGTATCAAAAGCGCGCGAGCAAAGTGATCGACTGGCTCGCAGCGCTCGCAAGAAAGTACGAGCGCCGCGCGACCATCCGTCTCGTCAAAGGCGCTTATTGGGACACCGAGATCAAGCGCGCACAGGAGCGCGGGCTGCCGGGCTATCCGGTCTTTACGCGCAAGGCGATGACCGACCTGCATTACGAATCCTGTGCCCGGCAAATGCTGGCGCTCCGGCCGCACATCTATCCGCAGTTTGCGACCCACAACGCGCTGACGGTCGCAACCGTGCTGGCGATGGTGG
>JAKFYO010000331.1 GCA_021730825.1 Hyphomicrobiales bacterium | reverse complement strand
CCGGCTGCGGCAGCCTGCCGCTCCTTGGGATGTCGGCAGCCAGCTCCAGGATACGGCGGTTATAGACGTCGTTTAGCATGATGAGGTCTTAGCCTTACTCCGCGAATTTGCCGCAATCCAACACCAGATTTACATACGACTTGCGGGAACTAATGTACGGGGGTGCATGTTTTCACGAGTGCTTGCCACCCGTCAGAAGGTGGAAGGTTTTCGGGAAACTGCCACAGAGGCGTCGTTCGCAAGTCTTATTCCCCGGAAATATGGGACCGGAATGGTCGGGTTGGAAGGCACCCGGCTGCTGGGAAGAAGTGTGCCTCCTGCATAGCCGCCCCTCCGCCCGGAGGCCGGACTGCAAAACGCAAAGTTAGACCGGACGACGGGCGTCGACCGGTACATGGAGAAGACCAAGATGGATGCCGTCGTCACGTCGCTGCACAAGCAGCCGGATGCAGCACCCGAACTCACCCCGGTGAAGCGCCCCTCTCGTGAAGAGGCGGAGGCTGCTGCGCGTACCTTGATCGCCTGGACCGGCGACAATCCGAACCGCGAAGGCCTGCTCGACACGCCGCGCCGCATGGTGAAGGCCTACGAGCAAGTATTCGGCGGCTACGGCGAAACGCCGGAAGAAATTCTCGGCCGCACCTTCGGCGAAATCGGCACCTTCGACGATCTCGTTGTCGTGCGCGACATTCCGTTTCACTCGCACTGCGAACACCACATCATGCCGATGATCGGCAAGGCGCACATTGCGTACTTCCCGGTCGAGCGCGTGGTTGGCCTCTCGAAGTTCTCGCGCTTGATCGAGATTTTCGGCCGCCGCTTGCAGACGCAGGAGCATCTCACCTCGCAGATCACCGACGCGATCGACGAGCACCTGAAGCCGCGCGGCTGCGCCGTGATGATCGAAGCCGAGCATATGTGCATGGCGATGCGCGGCGTGCAGCGCCAGGGCGTATCGACCGTCACGACCCAGTTCACCGGCGTCTTCCGCGACGATCCGGCCGAGCAGGTCCGTTTCTTCACGCTGGTGCGCGGCAGCCGCAAGGACTGAGCCGATACACCGAAGCAAAGATAGAAACGGGCCCGTTCGCGGGCCCGTTTTCTTTTGAGCGTGATACAAAGCGCGAAACAGGATGACGAAGATGCACGACAAAGATCTCGAAGAAGGCAGCACCCTCACCCCGCGCTTCGACTCGAACGGGCTGATCTCCGCGATCGTCACCGACGAGGCGAACGGCGAAGTGCTGATGCTCGCGCATATGAACGCGGAAGCGCTCGCGCGCACCATCGAGACGCGCGAAGGCTGGTTCTGGTCGCGCTCGCGCAAAAGCCTCTGGAAGAAAGGCGAAAGCAGCGGCAACGTGTTGCGCGTTTCCGAAATGAAAGTTGATTGCGATCAGGACGTAGTGCTTCTGAAAGTCAGCGTCACCGGAGACGGCAAGAGCTGCCACACCGGCCGCCGCTCCTGCTTCTATCGCTCGGTCCGCCTCGGCGGCGGCAATACCGCGCTAACCTTCGACTAAAGCCGCGCGATTTATGACGCGATCCTGCCAAGGTTTGTTTTTATGACGCTGCAATGCAGCGACGATTCCGCAAGCGCTTGCAGGAACTTCACAACTGAGTACCGCGTTCTGGGTAGCAGCCATGTTCTTGAATGTTTTCAACCGCAAATCTCCCGAACAGCCGAACGATAACGTCCCGGTCGATCGTCACGAACCGAAGACGTTCGTGCCCCGCATCGGCCTTGCCCTCGGCGGCGGTGCTGCGCGCGGCTGGGCGCATATTGGCGTCCTGCGTGTACTTGAGAAGGCCGGCATCAGGCCGGACGTAATCGCGGGTACCTCGATGGGTGCGCTCGCCGGGGGTGCCTGGGCCGCGAACCGGCTCGACCAACTCGAAGAATTCGCACGCTCTATGACCAAGCGGCGCATGTTCGGCTTCATGGATTGGCGCATCGGCGGCAACGGCCTGATTTCCGGTGGCCGTCTCGCAAAGCTGCTCGAATTGAATTTCGGCGAGTCGATGATCGAGGACCTTTCGATCAGGTACGCCGCGATTGCGACTGAACTCTCCTCAGGTCATGAAATCTGGCTGACGCGCGGCAACCTCATTCAGTCGATGCGTGCGAGTTACGCCCTCCCCGGTATCTTCACGCCGATCAAGCTCGGCGGCCGATGGTTGGCTGATGGTGCGCTCGTCAATCCAATTCCCGTTTCGGCTGCGCGCGCGCTCGGTGCGCGCGTCGTGATCGCCGTAAACCTGCACTCCGACGTGTTCGGCAAAGGCACTGTCATTCAGGACAGCGGACCCCTTGCCGAAGAAGAACCCCCGCTTCCGGCACCGGCCGCAAAACCCCGGCGTCTGTTCGGCAATGTGTTCGGTCTGCCACGCCAGCGCGTGCAGACGCCGCCCGACGGTCCGCGCGGAATTTCTACGGTAATGATGGATGCCTTCAACATCACACAGGACCGCATCTCGCGGTCGCGCCTTGCCGGCGATCCGCCGGACGTGATGATCTCCCCGCGCCTGAACGGCGTCGGGCTGTTCGAATTCTATCGCGCCGAAGAGAGCATCAAGGCCGGCGAAGAAGCTGCCGAACGGGCGCTCGCGGATATCGCGGAATCGGTGGCGCGGCTGACGGCCTAGTTCAACAATTTATATTCGTCATGCCCGGCCTTGTGCCGGGCATCCACGCCTTCCAACATTTCGGCACAGTAAATACGTGGATGGCCGGGACGAGCCCGGCCATTCACGTA
>JAKFYO010000210.1 GCA_021730825.1 Hyphomicrobiales bacterium | reverse complement strand
CATCACTCACGCGGCATGGCTGGATCAGGCTTGCGCCCATTGTCCAATATTCCCCACTGCTGCCTCCCGTAGGAGTTTGGGCCGTGTCTCAGTCCCAATGTGGCTGATCATCCTCTCAGACCAGCTAAAGATCGTAGCCTTGGTGAGCCGTTACCTCACCAACAAGCTAATCTTACGCGGGCCGATCTTCCGGCGATAAATCTTTCTCCCGAAGGACTTATTCGGTATTAGCTCAAGTTTCCCTGAGTTATTCCGAACCAGAAGGTACGTTCCCACGCGTTACTCACCCGTCTGCCGCTCCTGTATTGCTACAGGCGCTCGACTTGCATGTGTTAAGCCTGCCGCCAGCGTTCGCTCTGAGCCAGGATCAAACTCTCAAGTTGAATGAGATCTTGATCGGCTTTTGTATTTGGTCACTACTTTTGACGAGTCCCAAGCACAAACAATCGCTTTCGCGATTGGATTGGCTTGATATCGAAACGTAGTTTCCGCCGAAGTCTCTTTTTGACTTCCAACAACCCCACGAGCTTTCACCCGCAAGACGCTGGAAATCCGCAAGGACTCCGCCGTCTACGTTTCTCTTTCTTCCGTTCCACAATTTCAAACAGCAGGGCCGAAACCCACCCCAAAACCGGTCAGAAACCGGAAAAAGGGCCGTCAAAAGCCTCTCTTCCGGAAAGGCCGGAAGCGACCGAGGTCGATTTGAAGCTTAAACGGAACGCAGTCGCGGCGAGGCGGCGGCGTTTCGTGAGGCGGGGTTATATGCGCCGCTTCACGCCTGTGTCAACAGAGTTTGGCAGCGAAAATACGATTCCGAGACGATTCCCTGCCCCGGCTAACCCCACGCAATTTAAAGCTAATTCGTTATGGCAGGGACGCTTCGTCATCTTGGCGCCATTTTAGTGGGATGCTTTGGCGCAGACGCGCGATATGGTTCGTGTGGCGGCTGAATTCAAGACGCTTTTTGCCCAAGGACAAGTCCCAAGGGTAAGTCCAAGACCGGTGCCGGCGATCTTTCGAGGGACGGCCGGCCCGTGCTGAGGGGAGCAAGACCAACGTGGATAGCCGACGACCGGCTGGCGACGGGTTTGACCCGCTGTCCGCGGAAATCGATCTCGGAAATGAGCCTCCTCTTGGCGTCGATGGCCACAACGAGGAGCCGATCGACCGTCGCGCCGTCTCGGTGCGCTGGCTGGCTGCGACTGTCATCACTGCTGTCGCCGGCGGCGGACTGATGGGCGGCGCAGTTTATGCAGCACTCGACGGCGACTATCGCTTCGCTGCCGCTCCCGAAGTCGTTCGCATCGCGACGAGGACCGCAAACGACCGCGCGATCAATCCGAACCGCAAAGGCGATCGCATCAACGTACTTTCCGAGAACGTGCTCGCGCGCCAATCGCTGCGCGTTTCGACAACGATGCGCATCGGCGAGCGCGAAATCGTGCGCGTGCGCCCCTTCGTCCGCGTCGCAACCAATCTTGCACTCGCTCCTTCCGCGGTTTCGGCCAATATCCCCGCCTTCAATCCCGTGAAGCTCATGGGCGAAGACGATCAGACCGCGGAAACGCCGGACATCGAACCGACCGGCGAGCTTACGATCGTGATGCGCGATCTCGGCGCACTTCCCGCCAATGCGCGCCTAGCGGGTGCCGCCCGCCTCGACGACGTTTTGATGCGCGTACGCCAGCATCTCGAAATGACCGCAAACCCGGCGGCACCCGCGCTTCCGGCGCAAGGGTTTACGCTCGGCACCGCGCTTTCTTATGCCACCGACGGCAATGTGCGGAGCATTCTCGAACCGCTGCAGGCCGTCGCAGAAAACATGATGGTGGTGCAGAAGACTACGGCGGACACCAAAGGCGGCAACGACTGGACCGAAAAAACGGTCGTCGCAAAGCGCGGCGATACACTTGCCGCGATTTTGAAAGAACTTGGCGCGCAGGTCGAGCCGACTCGCGCGCTGATCCAGGCCTTCAATCGTGGCCGCGACGGCAATCTGAAAGAAGGACTACGCGTTCGCGTGCTGATGACACCGGCGCCTACCGGCGGCATCCAGCCGTTACGCGTTTCGATCTTCAACGACACCGCGCATGAAGGCACCGTCGCACTATCCGACATGGGCCGCTACGTTTCCGTCGCCGAGCCGCGCGACATGCAGATCGCGAAGGAAAGCAGCGAAGACGATGAGAACGACGGCAAGATGCGTCTCTATAATGCGATCTACGAGACCGCGCTCAGGAACAACGTCCCGGCGAACATCATCGAAGCGCTGATCAAGGTTTATTCCTTCGACGTCGATCTGCAGCGGCCCGTCAAACCGGGCGACGCCTTCGACATCCTCTTCGCCGAAGACGAGAGCGACATGAAGGGCGAAGTGCAGTTCGCTTCTCTCAACCTCGCCGGCGAAACGCCGCGCCGCTACTACCGCTTCCACACCACCGACGACAGCATTGTCGATTTTTATGACGAGACCGGAAAGAGCGCGAAAAAATTCCTGATGCGTAAGCCGCTCGCTGGCGGCAACTTCCGCTCCGGCTTCGGCATCCGCCGCCATCCGATCCTTGGCTATTCGCGTATGCACTCGGGCGTCGACTGGTCCGACGATACTGGCGCGCCGATCTTCGCGGCAGGCAACGGCACCATCATTCACGCCGACTGGAGTTCGGGTTACGGACGCCGTGTCGAAATCCAGCACTTGAACGGCTACGTGACGACTTACTCGCACATGTCCGGTTTCGCGCGCGGCATTCAGGAAGGCAC
>JAKFYO010000297.1 GCA_021730825.1 Hyphomicrobiales bacterium | reverse complement strand
CGCGAACGCGGCCGTCGGCTTCCAGTTCAAGGTATTCTTTCTTCTCTGCGTGATCGCCGCTGGGCTTTACGGCGGCTACAGCGTGTCACCGCGCATTATCTATGTGCAGGCAGTGCCCGCCGTAATTGCGCTCGTCTTTGTGTGGCTTGCGAACAGATAAAGTGAAATGAGCGCGGACAAGAAAAACAAGATCAAGCCTCGCCTGCCCCGCGGTCTCGAAGACCGCGGGCCGGAAGAACTGCGCGCGCTTCGCGTGATGACCGACGCCATTCGTGGTGTGTACGAGCGCTACGGCTTCGAAGCGGTCGAGACGCCCGCAATCGAATACACCGACGCACTCGGAAAATTTCTGCCTGACTCCGACCGCCCGAACGAAGGCGTGTTTTCATTTCAGGACGACGACGAGCAGTGGATGTCGCTGCGCTACGATCTCACCGCGCCGCTTGCGCGCTATGTCGCCGCGAACTTCGACAGCCTTCCGAAGCCTTATCGTTCGTATCGCTTCGGTAATGTGTTTAGAAACGAAAAACCGGGTCCGGGCCGCTTCCGCCAGTTTCTGCAATTCGACGCCGATACGGTCGGCTCCGCCACCGTCGCAGCCGATGCCGAGATGTGCATGATGGCCACAGACACGCTGGAAGCGCTGGGGATTGCGCGCGGCGATTACGTCATCAAAGTGAATAACCGCAAAGTGCTCGACGGCGTGATGGATGCCGCGAACATTGCCAACGAACAACGCCTCACCGTATTGCGCGCGATCGATAAACTGGATCGTCTCGGTATTGAGGGCGTGAAGCAGTTGCTCGGCACTGGCCGCAAAGATGAATCCGGCGACTTTACGAAGGGCGCGGGCCTCGACGCCGCCGGCATCGAGGCAATCACGAAATTCGTTTCTGCGAAGGGCAAAGGCAATCGCGAAACGGTCGACAATATAAAGAAGAATGTGAGGCTGTCGCCCGCAGGCGAAGAAGGCATCGAAGAACTGATCACAATCAGCAAGCTGGTCGCGGCAAGCGGATACGAGGATCGCGTGCTGGTCGATCCTTCCGTCGTGCGCGGCCTCGAATATTACACCGGCCCGGTTTACGAGGCCGAACTCACCTTCGAAAGCAAAGACGAAAAAGGAAATCCGGTCCGCTTCGGCTCCGTCGGCGGCGGCGGGCGCTATGACGGTTTGATCGCGCGCTTCCGCGGCGAAGCCGTTCCCGCGACGGGTTTCTCGATCGGCGTCTCGCGCCTGATGGCGGCGCTGAAAGCGCTGAAAAAAATCGACGACAAGCCGGAATTCGGCCCGGTCGTAGTCACCATCTTCGACAAGGACCGCGTCGCCGACTATCAGGCAATGGTCAAAGAGCTTCGGCTCGCGAACATCCGCGCGGAACTTTATCTCGGCAATCCGAAAAACTTTGGCAACCAGCTCAAATATGCCGACCGCCGCAACTCGCCGGTTGCCGTCATTCAGGGCGGCGACGAACTCGCAAACGGCGAAGTGCAGATCAAGGATCTGATCGAAGGCAAGAAGGCCGCCGAAGCGATTGCCTCCAACACCGAATGGCGCGCCTCGCGCCCGGCGCAGTTCTCGGTCTCCCGTGAGAAGCTCGTGGAGACGGTCAAGGAAGTTCTGAGCCGACACGGCATCCATTAACCGCCGTCCGCTAACCTTCCATCGGGGCCGCGATAGCGCCCCATCCCGCTCCCTGCTACAAGCCCGCGCCATGAAGACAGGCATTCAAAACGGCAAGAACGGCCGCGCCGACGCCCTCGTCTAACTCTACGAGCGCGCGGGCTATGCGCGCGTCGAGCCCGCTATCGTGCAGCCTGCCGAGATTTTCCTCGAGCTCTCGGGCGAAGAACTGCGCCGCCGTCTCTTTATCTTCTCGGATTCCACGGGCCGCGAACTCTGCCTGCGTCCCGACATCACGATCCCGGTCTGCCGCGCGCACATCGCGAAAGGCGGAAACGGCTCGGCGAATTATTGCTATCTCGGCCCGATCTTCCGCGACCGCGGCAGCCGCAGCGGCGAAATCCTCCAAGCCGGAATCGAACAGCTCGGCCGCGAAGATAAAGCGGCAGCAGACGCCGAATGTCTTCTGCTCGCCCTCGACACCACCAAAGCGTTCGGTATCGACGCGCCAGCAATCCGCATGGGCGATGTCGGATTGTTCTCAGCACTCGTGGCGGCGCTCAAGCTGCCGCCCGCGTGGCAGCGGCGCCTGCTCAAAGACTTCAATCGCACCGGCACGCTGGAAGCCGATCTCGCTTCTCTGCGAAACAAATCCGATCCGCGCGCCGCGCACGCGGGCGTGCTTGCGGCCCTTGAAGGCTCCGACCCGAAAGCCGCGCGTGCCTTCGTTACCGACATTCTTTCGATCGCGGGCATCTCCGCGGTCGGCGGCCGCACGCCGGAAGAAATCGCGGAGCGCTTTCTGGAGCAGTCCTCGCGCGGTGCAACTTCCGGTCTCGCGCCGGAAGCAGCGGGCGTGCTTGAGCGTTATCTGCGTATCGCCGGCGATCCGGACGAAGCGCTGACCGCGCTTCGTGCGCTTGCATTGGAAGCAAAACTCGATTTGTCCTCCGCACTCGATACCTTCGAGCAGCGCTCGGGCTTCATCGCGGCGGCAGGCATCGACGTTTCGAAAATTAAATTCGCGACCGCCTTCGGCCGCGCACTAGATTATTATTCCGGCATGGTTTTCGAGATTTACGATCCTTATGAGCGCGTGAACACGCGCCTCGTTGCGGGCGGCCGCTACGATAAACTGATG
>JAKFYO010000043.1 GCA_021730825.1 Hyphomicrobiales bacterium | reverse complement strand
AGTGCCAGCACCATCGCGAGGTCTTCGACGATCAGCCAGCCGACCGCGATGCGTCCGCGTTCGGTTTCCACGAGGCGGCGTTCCTGCAAAGCGCGCAACAACACGACGGTCGACGCGACGGACAGCGCGAGACCGAAGACGAAGCCCGCGACCCAACCCCAACCGAGGAAATGGACCATCGCCATGCCCATCAAGGTCGCGGCGCCGATCTGCGCAATGGCGCCGGGGATCGCGATGGCACGAACCGAGAGCAAATCCTTCAGCGAGAAATGCAGGCCGACGCCAAACATCAGCAGGATAACGCCGATCTCTGCGAGCTCGTTTGCAAGCGCCTGATCCGCAACAAAGCCGGGCGTGTAAGGGCCTACCATTACGCCTGCGAGCAGATAACCCACGATGGGTGAAATTCTTAAGCGATGCGCGATCGAACCAAAGATGAAAGCGAGCACGAGGCCCGCGACAATCGTGGCAATCAGCGGTGTGTAATGCGGCATTCTTCCTCTTCAGGCGCGCGACGCCCGCGCACTCATTTAATTAGAGGAAGCGGCTCGCCAAATGCAAACAAAAATGGCCAAGCGCCGTCACGATATCGAGGCCGGCAGGCCGAACGAATTGGCCGAAGGCGGCTGCACGATCGGTGCCTTCAAGCCATCAGCTGCGGGAATTTCGTCGGTCCAGACCGTAAACTTACGGAGCATATGGTGACCGAAGCTTGTCGTGATCGCGACGTCGGCGGCATCGCGCCCGCGGCCGATCAGAATGCGGCCCACACGCGGCATATTGTGCCGCGCATCGAACGAATACCATTTGCCGCCGAGATAGACCTCGAACCACGCGGAGAAATCCATCGGCGCGGGATCGAGCGGGACGCCGATGTCGCCGAGATACCCGGTGCAGTAGCGCGCCGGAATGTTCATGCAGCGGCACAGCGTGATCGCAAGATGCGCGAAGTCCCGGCAGACGCCGCGCTGGTCGGAGAGTGAATCGGCGGCAGAACGCATCGCGGACGCGTGCGGATAACCGAAACGGATTTTCGCGTTTACGAAATCGCAAATCGCCTGCACGCGCGGCCAGCCCGGCGGCGTGTTGCCGAACATAGCCCAGGCCATGCTGACGAGTTTATCGGTCTCGCAATAGCGCGATGCGAGCAGGAACATCAGCGCCTCATCCGGGAGATCGGCGATGTTGTGCTGGGGCGCCTTGGGCACCACCGGCTCCGGCGTGCCTAGATCGTTGATGATCGTATCCGCGCAGATACGAAGCTCACCCGCAGGTGCAACGATGCGCGCGCAGGTATTGCCGAAGCTGTCGAGATAATTACGTGCGGAAATGTTGGGCGTGAACTGAAGCGTGTCGGGTTTTTCGAGATCGGCCTGCCGCGACGGATGCACGTTCAACATCAACACCATCGGCGTCGGTTGCGTGCATTCGTAGACGATATCGAAGCCGATTTTGATCTGCACGGAAAGGGACTCAATGAAAAACGCGGCGGCGGCTGTTAAGCCACCACCGCGCCGATTGTTCCCCTCAAAACGATAGGCGCAAAGCCTATAATTTCAGCGGGCAGCGACCACCATGATCTCGACTTTGTAGTCCGGCGAGGCAAGTTTCGCCTCGATTGTCGCGCGCGCAGGCACATTGCCGGGCGAGACCCATGCTTCCCAGACCTTGTTCATCTCTGCGAAATTAGAAATGTCGGGGAGGAAAATCTGGGTCTGGAGAAGCTTCGACTTGTCGCTTCCGGCCTGCTTCAGAAGACCGTCGATGATTTCGAGAATTTCCTTGGTCTGTTCGGTCACGCTCTGGCCTTTGGTCTTTCCGGCAACCTGACCCGCGAGATAAACGACGCCGTTATGGACGACAGCCTGCGCCATGCGCGGACCCGGCTCGATACGCTGAATGCTCATTACCTTCTCCCTGTTCGTTTTCGTTCTGACGTGAATTCGCGTGCGTGGGCGATAACCTTTCGCATCACGCTCGGCAAGGCTTCTTGGTCGAGCGCGTCGAGCGCCACGAAGCGCATGTCTTTCGGGGCCCGCGTCTTCTTCGGCACGCTTGCCGCATAGACCGTGAGCTCCAACGGAAAATGCGTGAAGACATGGCGGACGACGCCAGTGGTCCTTCGCCATTTCAATCGCGGTATCGGCGCGGCCCGCGTCGACTCTTTATATTCAGCGCTCCACTCGCTGCCGGGGAGTTCTGTCATGCTCGCGAGCAGGCCTTTATCGGCGCGCGTACGCAAAAGAATATGATTGTCCTCGCGCAACACGAAGAAGGCGGCGCCCTTGCGCAACTTGCCTTCCGTTTTTGAAGTTTTACGCGGGAAAGTTTCCTGATCGCCGCGCGCGCGAGCCAGACACGCATCCATCCACGGACAGATCGCACAGGCCGGCTTCCTCGGCGTGCAAATGGTGGCACCGAGATCCATCAGCGCCTGCGCAAAATCTCCGGCGCGGACAGGTGGCGTCATTTCGGCGGCGTAGCGCGCGAGCGTTTTCTTCGCGGCTGGAAGTTTTTCCTCAACCGCAAAGAGCCGAGACATCACGCGCTCGATATTGCCGTCTACCGGGGTGGCCTTCCGCCCGAATGCAATCGCCGAAATCGCCGCCGACGTATAAGCGCCGATACCCGGAAGCCTGCGAAGCTCCGCTTCTTCTTCCGGAAAGCGCGCGGAAAATTCGGAAACGACGGCTTTCGCACAAGCATGAAGATTTCGCGCGCGCGCGTAATAACCGAGACCCGCCCAGGCCGAGAGCACTTCTTCCTGC
>JAKFYO010000286.1 GCA_021730825.1 Hyphomicrobiales bacterium | reverse complement strand
CTTCGTCCGAAAGACGATTGCGTTGGCGGCGAAGTTCTTTGAGTTTTTTTGAGCCGAGCGCTTCATGCAGCATTGCTTCGGCGTCGAGTTTGGTATCGAGCAGCGCGCGTTCCTCGCGATGAAGTACGCGCGGCTTTTGACCCTGCTTCGCGAGCGCAGTCCGAAGCGCTTCAGCCGCCGGACCTTCGTTTGCGAGAATTGAAATCAGCAACCCCTGCGCGCCGGTATCTTTCGCAGCCTGCAACAATCGGCTCGCCGCCTCGACCGCGAAGTCTTTGTCCAGAAGCGGCGTCGCGAGCGGTGCGTAGCCATGCCAGGTCACAAGCACAGGCAGCGGCAGCTTCAGCGCCCGCCAGGTAGAAGTGACGGGCAGAAATCCGATGAGCCTCTTCTTTGCCGGGCTATCCCAGGCCAGAAGCGCCTGAATGTTTTCGTCGCCGGGCACGTGGCGAGTGACCGCAAGCGCCCACTCCGGCGAGTAGAATACGTTCGGTTCGATCGCGCGGGAGCAAAGGCTCGACCAAGCGCCGACCGGCACCGCCACCAGATCAGCGATCTCGTTGACGCGCGTGTCTGCCTTGGCATCTATACCAAGCGCATCGCGGGTCAAATCGAAATGTGTATCAACCAAGGACAGCTTCCTGCGTGACGTTCGGGAAGCTGCAAACGCATGGCCATTCTCTCCGTACCGGAAAGAACCACCCTCGTTTGCCCGCGTCCCTGTTCTTTTTATTGAGCAGGAACCTAGCGTTACGCGCTTAAAGAAGCGTTCGGCGATACTGCGAAAAAGGATAAACCGCGCCAAGACCAGCGCGCATGCGAGGCTTTGTAGTGAATCGAAAGTAAACGGATTTGCGCGAGTTTTATTGACCGTAGCGCTCGGTACGGATCGAGCCCGGCTCGACCCCCGCTCCCACCAGCGCTTCGCTCGCAACCGTGACAAACGGGTTCGACCCGCAGACGAAGGCCCGCTTCAGCGGAGACGGCAGCCGCTTCAGGATTTCCCCGATCATCGGCACGTCGATGCGCCGGCCATAGTCGCCTTCGCGCCTCGGCGCTTCGCGCGTGATGGTAAGCACCAGCTTGAACGCACCTTGCTTCCGGTCGAGCGCGAGCAATTCGTCGCGGAAGATCACATCTTCCCATGAGCGCGCGGAAAGCAATAGCAAGATCGGCACGCTGGACTGACTGTTCGCATGATGCCGGATCATGGACATCAAGGGCGCAACACCTGAGCCCGCACCCGCGAGCAGGATCGGACCGCCGTCCGCGTTCTGCCAAATGAAATGTCCGCCGATCGGTCCGCGCAGCTCTATCTCATCCCCCACTTGCGCGACTTCGTGAAAAAACGGCGAAACTTCGCCGGTTTCCAGCTTCTCGACCGCAAGCTCAAGGATGCTGCGATCTTCCGGGGCAGAGGCAATCGAGTAGGCGCGTTGCGCGCGATAACCGTCAGGCGCGGTCAGCCGCACCTCGACATGCTGTCCTGCACGAAAAGCGAACGGCTCCGACGGCGTGAAGAGAAAACTCGTCACGGTCGGCGTGCGCTTTTCGATTTTGTTGATCGTGACCTTTTGCCAGCGGATCGCGGGCGGGATCGGCGACTTAGGACTATCAGTCACCGGAATATCGCTGCTCGCGGAATGGGTCGCCGTACATGTGATAGCCGCGCTCTTCCCAGAAACCGGCGGTATCGCTGTTCGTGAATTGCAGCGCGTTGATCCACTTCGCCGACTTCCAGAAATAAAGGTGCGGCACCACAAGGCGCGCAGGCCCGCCGTGGTCCGGCGTGATCGGCTTGCCGTCGTAGAGCGTGGCCACCATCGCCTTGCCGCCGGTGAGATCGGCGGTCGGCACGTTGGTCGAATAATCGTCATAGGAATGCGCGAGCGTAAAAGGTGTCGCTTCGTCAATTCCGGCTGCGGCGAGGATGTCGTCGATCATCACGCCCTGCCACATCGTGTCGAACTTCGACCATGTCGTGACACAATGAATGTCGCGCTTCATCTTCGATTGCGGGAGCTGGTTGAACTCATTCCAATTCCAGCGCGCGATGACTTGCGGTCCATGCTTGAGCGTGAACATCCAGTTCTCAAGTTTGACCTGCGGCGTCGGCCCTGCCGAGAGCACAGGAAAATCGTTCGTCAGCGCCTGCCCCGGCGGCAAACGTTCGGCTTCAGTCTTCTCGCGTTGCTTTCCCGTAAATCCGCGCGTGATCGCCATTTGAATCGTCCTGAAATCTCAGGCGACTTTATCCGGCCCACTCCCGCAGAACAACTCAAGATGCCGTGACGGCCTGCCCGCTTTTGCATCGCTGGCATGAACCGTTACACTTGGCGCAACAAGAATTCGGAGGAATGAAGAATGGACGTCCGCGCCGCAGTTGCCGTCGAAAAGGGAAAGCCGCTCGAAGTCACGACGGTTCAACTCGAAGGCCCCAAAGTGGGCGAAGTGTTGGTCGAGATCAAAGCGACCGGCATCTGCCACACCGACGAATTCACGCTATCCGGCGCGGACCCGGAAGGCATCTTTCCCTCGATCCTCGGCCATGAGGGTGCCGGCATCGTCGTCGATGTAGGACCGGGCGTTTCGACCGTGAAAAAAGGCGATCACGTCATTCCGCTCTACACGCCGGAATGCCGCCAATGCCCGTCATGCCTTTCGCGCAAGACCAATCTCTGCACCGCGATCCGTGCGACCCAAGGCCAGGGCCTGATGCCGGACGGCACTTCACGCTTCTCGATGGGCGGAAAAAAGCTTCATCACTACATGGGCACCTC
>JAKFYO010000323.1 GCA_021730825.1 Hyphomicrobiales bacterium | reverse complement strand
TCCCCGGCGGGAGTGCGGCACGGCTTTACGACTCGATCCAGCAAATCCTGGCGCTACCTGACGAAACGCGCCTCTTCACCGGCCACGATTACATGCCCGAAGGCCGTCCGCCGAAATGGGAGTCGACCGTTGCCGAACAGAAGAAATCGAACAAGCATGTGGGCGGCGGATGCACCCGCGAGCAGTACGTCAAGTTGCGTGAAGCGCGCGACAAGACATTACCGATGCCGAAGCTGATCTTGCACGCATTGCAGGTGAACATGCGCGGCGGGCGTCTGCCGCTGCCGGAAGATAACGGCCGCGTCTATCTGAAACTTCCGATCGGCGCGCTGTAATCTACGGGAGAATTTGCGAAAGAAAGCGCTTGGTGCGCTCGTGCCGGGGATTGGTGAAAAATTCTTCCGGCCGGTTCGCCTCGATGATCTGCCCTTCGTCCATGAAGATGATGCGGTCTGCGACCTGACGCGCAAAGCCCATTTCATGCGTCACAATCAGCATGGTCATGCCGTCGTCTGCAAGGCTGCGGATCGTGTCCAACACTTCCTTGATCATTTCCGGGTCGAGTGCCGAAGTCGGCTCGTCAAACAGCATGATCTTCGGGTTCATGCAGAGCGCGCGGGCAATCGCGACGCGTTGCTGCTGGCCGCCCGAAAGTTGCGCTGGATATTTGTTCGCCTGCTCGGGAATCCGCACGCGCGTCAGAAACTTCATCGCGACTTCTTCGGCCTCGGCCTTTGGCCGTCCGCGCACCCAGATTTGCGCAAGCGTACAATTTTCCATTACGCTCAGATGCGGAAACAGATTGAACTGCTGAAACACCATGCCGGCATCCGCGCGCACGGCATCGATGCTGCGCAGATCGGAGGTAAGTTCAATTCCGTCGACTACGATGCGGCCGGACTGATGCTCCTCCAGCCGGTTGATGCAGCGGATCAATGTCGATTTGCCGGAGCCGGACGGGCCGCAGATCACGATGCGTTCTTTGCGCGCGACCGTGAGATCGATGTCGCGCAACACATGGAACGCACCGAACCATTTGTTGACGCCGGTCATTTCGATAGCGACAGCATCCGACGGCATCGCAGGATCAGTCATCGCATGGCTCCTTCGACCCGTAATGCGCTGGTTCCGGCACGCCGCTCAAGAAACAGCGAATAGCGCGACATTGCAAAACAAAACACGAAATAGATCATCCCTGCGAAGGCGAAGCCTGTGTAAAGCGTAGTTGGCGATGCCCAGTTCGGATCCGAGAACGCAGAGCGTACCTGACCCAGAAGATCGAGGATCGCGACGATCTGCACGAGCGTCGTGTCCTTGAACAGACCGATGAAGTTATTGACGATGCCGGGGATCACATGCGTCAGCGCTTGCGGCAGCACGATAAGCCCCATCGTCTTCCAGTAACCAAGTCCGAGCGCCGCGGCACTCTCATATTGATGCTTCGGAACGGCCGCGAGACCGCCGCGCACGACTTCGGCCATGTAAGCGCCCGAGAATAACGCGACACCGATCAGCGCGCGCACGAGCCGTTCGATGCTGGCGCCGCCCGGTAGAAAAAGCGGCAGCATGTAGGTCGCGAAGAACAGAACCGTAATCAACGGTACGCCGCGCCAAAACTCGATGAAGGCGATGCTGGTCCAGCGCACAAGCCGCATCTGAGAGCGGCGGCCGAGCGCCAGCAGGACGCCGATCGGGAGCGCCGCAACGATGCCGGTGATCGCGACCACGAGCGTCACCAGCAAACCGCCCCACTCGCGGGTCTCGACCCAACGAAGCCCGAAATCCGCGTCGACCGGTGCAATCAAGAGCGCGAGCAAACCGAATACGATTGCCATTGCTTTCAGCGAGGTCGCGAAGCGCGTTCCGAACAAGCGCGCAATTAACGCCACGGCAGCGGTCAGCAAAATCGCCGAGACGATGAAGTCCACCCAGAACGTCCCACGCAGTCCCCATCTGCTGCCAAGTTCGATGTGACCAGAAATCCCGATGAGGCGCGCGATTGCGGTAATGTCGATGAACTCAGGTATTCGAACGAAACGCCCAAGCACGAAACGCTGCGGATCGAGATTTCCGCCGGTGAGCAGCACAAAACCCGCGACCGGATAGATGCCAAAGAACAGAAATGCGTTGAGCCTTTTGAACGGCGCAGACGGAATGAGTAGCGGAATCAGCAACAACGCGCCAACGATGAAGACGAGGTTCGGACGCCACAGCTCTTCGTGGGGATAGAAGCCATAGATGAACTGGTTCATCTTGGCCGCGATGAACGGCCAGCATGCGCCTGCCGCATTCAGGCAGGCGTCGCGGTCCTTTCCGGTCCAGACCGCATCGAACACAAGAAAACGAAAGAGCGGCATCGCAACCAGTACGAAGGCGGCAAAGCCGATGATCGTCATGGCGATGTCGGCTGGTGTCGCGAACAAGCGCCGCGAAAGCCAGCCCCATAGTCCCGTCGCCGCGAACGGCGCGGCTCGTGGCGGGAGCGTCTCCATGCGCACGAAGGCGGCGCCCATCTCAGCGCTCCTTCAGCGCAATGCGCCGGTTATAGATATTCATCGCAAACGAAATCACGAGCGAGATCACGAGATAGACGAGCATCGTGATGCCGAGAATCTCAATCGCCTGGCCGGTGTTGTTCAGCGTCGTGCCGGCAAACACCGAGACGAGATCGGGATAGCCGATGCTGACCGCGAGCGAGGAATTCTTGATCAGATTGAGATACTGACTGGTCAGCGGCGGCACAATTACGCGCAACGCCTGCGGCACCACGACAAGTTGCAG
>JAKFYO010000118.1 GCA_021730825.1 Hyphomicrobiales bacterium | reverse complement strand
AGGGCAAGGTGCGCTACATTTCGAAGAGTGCCGCCGCAACCACCCGCACCTATCGCGTCGATATCGAGGCCGCCAATCCGGGCAATAAAATTCCTGACGGCATCACCGCCGAAGTCGCGATCCTGATGGCGAAGTTGCAGGCGACGAAAGTGCCGCGCTCGGCCCTCACCTTCTCCGCGCAGGGCAAGCTCGGCATCCGCGCCGTCAACGGCGAAAACAAAGTCGTCTTCATCCCGATCGAACTCATCGACGACGAACAGCAGTCGATGTGGGTCAAGGGCATTCCGGACGGCACGCGCGTCATTGTGCAGGGCCAGGACTTCGTTCGCGAGGATCAAGTCGTCGAAGCGGTGGCCCCCGAACAGCTGAACGCAAAGCGCTAAGGAAACTTCGCGATGAACCCCGTCGATTTCGCCATTACGCGCGCAAGGCTCACGATCGCGACGCTGATCTTTCTGCTGCTGGCAGGCACGGTCGCTTATGTCCGGATCGCGAAGGAATCCGAACCGGACGTCCGCATTCCTATCGTCTATGTGCAGCTTTCCCAGCGCGGCATCAGCCCGGAAGACTCCGAGCGTCTGCTCTTGCGCCCGGTCGAGACCAAGCTGAAATCCGTCGGCAACGTCAAGGAAATGCGAAGCCAGGCCTTCGAGAACGGCGGCTTTGTGCTGCTCGAATTCCAGGCCGGCTTCGATTCCAAATCTGCGCTCGCCGATGTGCGCGCGAAGGTCGACGAAGCCAAGCGCGACATGCCGACCGACATGGACGAGCCGCTGGTTCAGGAAGTGAACTTGTCGCTCTATCCGGTCATCGTGGTGGCGCTCTCAGGCGATGTGCCGGAGCGGACGCTTCTCCGTATCGCCCGTACTGCCAAGAATGCGATCGAACAGGCGCCAGGCGTGCTTTCCGCCGAGCTTCGCGGTTCGCGCGATGAAGTCGTCGAAATTATCGCAAACCCTTCGCTGATGAAGAGCTACAACGTCTCGCTCGACCAGTTGCTTCAGGTGACGCGCGCTTCCAATTCGCTCGTGGCCGCCGGCGCACTCGAAGGCGAAACTGGCCGTTTCGCGGTCAAAGTACCGTCGCTGATTGAAAAGCCGGAAGATGTGCTGCGCATTCCGGTGGCCGCCACTTCGGGCGCGAGCATCACGCTCGGCGACATCGCCGAGGTACGCCCGACCTTTAAGGACGCGCTCACGATCACCCGCGTCAACGGCCTTCCGGCCATGACGATTGAAGTGTCGAAACGCACCGGCGAAAATCTGATCAACACCGTCGATGGCGTGAAGAAGGTCGTCGAGCAGTTGCAGAAAACCTGGCCTGAGGCGGTCAAGGTTTCCTTCACGCAGGACAAATCGAAGACGATCCGCATCATGCTGCATGACCTGCAGAATGCGGTTGCGACCGCGGTACTGCTGGTCACCGTCATTATTCTGTTCGCGCTCGGCCTGCGTGCGTCCTTCTTTATCGGTATTGCGATCCCGGCATCCTTCCTGACCGGTGTGCTTGGCCTTTATCTCGCAGGACTCACGATCAACATCGTCGTGCTGTTCTCGCTGATCCTCGCGGTCGGCATGCTGGTCGACGACGCGATCATCGTCTCCGAGTTCGCGGAGCGGCGCATGTCGGAAGGCATGGAGCCGCGCGACGCGTATTCGCTCGCCGCCAAGCGCATGGCGGCACCGGTGATCTCCGCGACGTTCACGCGTATCGCCGCCTTCTCGCCGCTCCTGTTCTGGCCGGGCGTCGTCGGCGAGTTCATGAAATACATGCCGATCACTTTGATCGCGACGTTGTTCGCCTCGATGGTGGTGGCGCTCATCTTCACACCGACCTTGGGCGCGCTGTTCGGGCGCGCAGCACCGGTACCGCATGACGACCGCGTCTCTGACAGCGGTCCGTATATGCGGCTCGTGAAGCGCGCGATTGGCAGCCCCGGCACCACGATCCTGATTGTGCTTGCGGTGCTGGTCGTCATTCAACAGTCTTATGGCCGCTTCGGTCGCGGCGTCGAATTCTTTCCGGATGTCGAACCGGACTTTGGGCAGGTCGTGATCCATGCCCGCGGCAATCTCTCGGTCGACGAGAAAGACCGCATGATGCGGCAGGTCGAAGCGCGGGTGCTGAAATTCCCCGGACTTTCGACCATCTATTCCCGTATCGGCGAGCAGCCGCGCGGCATGGACGAACTTTCGGAAGACACCGTCGGCGTCATGCAGTTCGAGTTCGCGGACTGGAAGACGCGCCCGACCGCGCGCGTCATCATGAATCAGATGCGGGAAGCGACCAAAGACATTCCCGGCATCACGATCGAGGTGACAGCACCCCGCGCAGGACCGCCGACAGGCAAGCCTGTGCAGGTACAGCTCTCTGCCTTGAACCCGGATCTCCTACCCGCGGCTGCCGCGAAGGTTTCGGAAGTGCTCGCCAAGCATCCCCTGATCCGCGACCTCGATGACGGCCAGCAACTTCCCGGCATCGACTGGACGATTCAGGTGAACAAGGCAGTCGCCGCGCAGTTCGGTGCAAGTGCCGCGACCGTCGGCAGCGCGGTGCAGCTCGTCACCAACGGTCTCAAGATCACCGACTACCGTCCGGCGGAATCCGACAAGCCGGTCGATATCATCGTGCGTTTCCCGCATGAGCTTCGCTCGCTCGGCCAGATCGACGAGTTGCGGGCACAGACAACGGTCGGACATATCCCGCTCGGCAACTTCATCGAGCGCGTGCCGGCGAGGAAAGTAGGCAACATCAAACGCGTCAACAGCAACCGTATCATCACGGTGCAATCGAATGTTGCCG
>JAKFYO010000319.1 GCA_021730825.1 Hyphomicrobiales bacterium | reverse complement strand
CCTCGGATGCATTCCGCAATTCGCGCGACCTCGCGCAGCATGCCGAAGCGCACGGCTATAAACGCTACTGGCTCGCCGAACATCACAACATGCCGGGGATCGCGAGTGCGGCTACCTCGGTCGTGATCGGCCATGTCGCGGGCGGCACGAGAACCATCCGCGTCGGTGCCGGTGGCGTGATGCTGCCGAACCACTCGCCGCTCGTGATCGCTGAGCAATTCGGCACGCTGGCTTCGCTTTACCCGGATCGCATCGATCTTGGTCTTGGCCGCGCGCCCGGCACTGACCAGCGCACGATGCATGCGCTTCGCCGCAACAAGACGGACGAAGATACATTTCCCGACGATGTCGTGGAGCTTGCGCATTACTTCATGGAGCCGCAACCGGGGCAGCTCGTGCACGCTTATCCAGGCGCGGGTTTACGCGTACCGCTCTGGATTCTGGGATCGAGCGCTTACGGCGCGCAACTCGCCGCGATGCTCGGGCTGCCCTACGCGTTTGCTTCGCACTTCGCGCCGGATTACCTGATGACGGCAATCGAATTGTACCGGAAGAATTTCCGGCCCTCGCAGTTTCTGGAGCAGCCTTACTTCATGCCCTGCATCGGCCTGTTCGCCGCCGATACCGATGAAAAAGCGCGAATGCTTTTCACTTCTCAGCAGCGCCAGTTCGTGAACCTCCGCCGCGGTGCACCCGGCCTGCTGCAGCCGCCGGCATCGCTCGAAAACTATTGGTCGCCCGCCGAGAAAGCCGGCGTCGAAAACGCGCTGCAATACGCGGTTGTCGGCTCGCCCAAGACGGTGCGCGAGAAGCTAAAGAATTTTATTGAAATGACCGGTGCGGACGAATTGATGCTGGCCGCGCAGATTTTCGATCACGACGCGCGCAAACGCTCCTACGAGATCGCCGCGACGGTTCGCAGCGATCTCGCATGAGCTTCAGAGGCCTTTCAAGAGCGCCGGAATGACGATGTCTTCCTCGTCCGCAAGATGACGATTTAGAATCCGGTCGAGCTTTTTCGCATCGACAAGCGCCGCACCGATGCGGTCCTTGTCGGCCTTCTCTGCCTGAAAGGCGCGGACGTGACCCTCGACGGCATCGAGCGTTTCCTCCAGCACGCGGTGATCGCAATCGAGCAGATCGATCGGACGGCCGAGTTGCGGGAATACTTCCTTGAAGCGCGGGAAGTAATGATCGTCCTCGACGTGATGATGCACATGGGCGTGGCCGATCAGGTGCCCGCCGAGATGACGAAGGTCGTTCAGCAGAAGTGCAGATTCCATTTCGCCTTTCGGTAGATCGGCGAGCTTCTCTAGTCCGCCCACGAACAAGCCGGACTCGTGCAGCAGCGAGCGGTGAATGCCCTGCCACATCTCGGCACCGCGCCAGTAATTGTTATGGCTGCCCCACTCCTCCTTTGGAGTGTCGAACAGGAGTTTGCGCAGCTCCGCGGTCAGGCCGGGGCGCTGCGCAAGATGGTGCTCTGGCGATTCGTAATTCGCAAACATGGCCGTTCTCTATTGTAAGGGTTGCGGCGCATATAGGGCGGCGACGGAACTTTTCAAGCGCAAGCTCGCTCTCGACATTCTAGCGTAACGGCGCGAGACTCGGTTCTCAGAAGGGCTTCGCGGGTCTGCGCTTCAAGCGCTCGACCGGCGGCAACTTCTCCGCCGCCGCGCGCGACTTTCGGCCAACCCGCCTGACCCAAGGTTCAGGAGGAAATGTCATGGCCACGTTTCACATCATCGCCGGCGCTTCCGAGACTCCCGAAAACCCCGCCATTCGGAAGATCGGCATCGGTGATCTGCGTCAGGCGCTGATCAAGGGCTGGCAGGACTTCGCCGCTTTTCCGAGCCAGGCGCTGTTCATTGTTCTGATTTATCCGATCGTAGGCTTCGTCTTGATGCAACTCGCAATCGGCAACGCTACGCTGCCGATGATCTTCCCGCTCGTCGCGGGCTTCGCGCTTGTAGGGCCGCTCGCGGCGGTCGGACTTTATGAACTCAGCCGCCGCCGGGAGCTTGGCCTCGACACGCATTGGACGCACGCATTCGATGTCTTGAAGAATCCTTCAATTTTTGCAATCGCGGCTTTAGGCGTGGTGCTACTCATTCTGTTTTCGATCTGGATGGTGTCCGCGCAATCAATCTATATGGCCCTGATGGGTCCCTATCCCCCGGAGTCGATCCAATCCTTCGTGCAGGACGTTTTGACGACAGACGCCGGATGGATGCTCATTGTTGTCGGCAACGCAGTCGGTTTCATATTCGCCGCGCTGGCACTCGCCATCGGCGCGATTTCCTTTCCGATGCTGGTCGATCGCGACGTGGGAGCCGCCGCCGCGGTATGGACGTCAATCCGCGCCGTTATCGCGAACCCGATTACGATGGGAGCATGGGGATTTATCGTTGGCTCGCTGTTGCTGCTCGGGTCGCTGCCGTTCTTCATCGGGCTGGCGGTCGTCATGCCCTTGCTCGGACACGCGAGCTGGCATCTCTATCGTCGCGTGGTCGGCCGCTAACGCATAACAACTTGCGCGAGCCAGTCTTTCAGATCCGCAAGCACGGCTGAACGGTTTGGCTCGCGCTCGTTATAAATCTCGTGCCATAGCCCGTCGTAAATTTTGAGCGTGCATAGGCCCGCTGGCGCACGAGCCGCAAACTCCCGTGCACCGTTTACATCCACGAGCTTATCTTCTCCGGCCGCCTGCACGAGTGTCGGCATCGTGAGCTTTCCGGTGTCTCGGATCGCAGCTTCGCCGGCATCCAGAATGAAGTTCGTAATACGCGGCGAGATCAGCACCT
>JAKFYO010000253.1 GCA_021730825.1 Hyphomicrobiales bacterium | reverse complement strand
GGTGCTGGTGACTGCGGCCCTCGGCACCTTCGACGCAACGATCACCACAATCCGCGCGCATGAGACGGCTTCAGACGGCAAACCGAACCCGACCTATCGCTGTCTCTTTCCCGAGCCGCCGCCGGCAGGCACGGTGCCGGCCTGCGAAGAGGCGGGTATCTTAGGCGCAATTGCCGGTGTCGCCGGAACGCTTGCCGCGGTCGAGGTGCTGCGCGCAATCGTCGGCTTCGGAGAGAGTCTGGTCGGAAAACTTCTGATGCTCGATTTGCGCAATATGCGGTTCGAGACGCTGCGCTACGAATGGTCGCCGGAGAACCCGCTCTCTGGAAATGCACCCGCGCCAAAGACGCGGTTGTCTGCGCTCTGATTTATTCCGGCTTGTGACAGACGGCCTCCAAACGATTGCCGTCCGGGTCGATCAGAAACGCTGCGAAGTAATGCTCGTGATAGTCGCGCAATCCCGGCGCGCCGTCGTCCACGCCGCCGGTAGCCAAACCGTCGCGGTGAAATGCGATCACGGCTGCGCGTGACGGTGCGCGAAATGCCCAGTGACGGCGCGATTCCGAGCGTTTCGGCAACCCACTGCGAATGGAAATGTAGCAGCGTTCCGGATGTTCGGCAGACGAGCGCAATCCGTAGCCGATGCGGTTCTCGTCCCGCGCGACTTTCGGATAGCCCAAGGCTTGCATGATTGCGTCGTAGAATTTTTCGGCTCGCGTTAAATCGCCGACGATCAGGGAAACGTGGTCGAGCACGGCCGGTGCGTCTAGAGCATCGACGGCAGCACGCGATCAGGCGGGCGGTGGCCGTCCATGAAGGTCTTGATGTTGACGATGACTTTCTCGCCCATGTCGACGCGGCCTTCGATGGTGGAAGACGCCATGTGGGGGAGCAGCACGACCTTGTGGTTGCGCGCGAGCTTCAGGAGCTTCGGGTTCACCGCGGGCTCTTCCTCGAACACGTCGAGGCCCGCGCCCGCAAGCTCGTTCGCCTCGATCATCCGCGCGAGTGCTGCCTCGTCGATCACGTGGCCGCGTGCGGTGTTGACGATATAGGCGTCGGATTTCAGCAACTTCAGCCGCCGCGATGACAACAGATGATAGGTCGCGGGCGTATGCGGGCAGTTGATCGAGACGATGTTCATGCGGGCGAGCATCTGATCGAGGCTCTCCCAGTAGGTCGCTTCCAGTTCTTCTTCGAGATCGGCCGCGACCTTGCGGCGGTTGTGATAGTGAATCTGCAGCCCGAACGCTTTCGCGCGTTTTGCGACCGCCGAACCGATGCGTCCCATGCCGATGATGCCGAGGCGTTTTCCCGCCATGCGATGACCGAGCATCCAGGTCGGCGACCAGCCGCCCCATTCGGCGTCGTTGGTAAGCAGCTGCGAGCCTTCCGCGATCCGGCGCGGCACAGCTAAGATCAGCGCCATCGTGAGGTCGGCGACGTCCTCGGTGAGCACGCCTGGCGTATTCGTGATCGTGATACCGCGTGCGAGCGCGGAAGCGACATCGATGTGATCGACGCCGTTTCCGAAATTCGCGATCAGCTTGAGATTGGGTCCGGCTGCCGCAAGCACGCCGTTGTCGATGCGGTCGGTGATGGTGGGGACCAGTACGTCGGCCATCTTCACGGCCTCCGCAAGCTCGGCCTGGCTCATGGCCCGGTCTTCGACGTTCAGTCGCGCGTCGAACAATTCGCGCATGCGGGTCTCGACCATGTCGGGAAGGCGTCTGGTGACGACGACGAGCGGCTTCTTCTTCGGCATCGCTCTTTTCCCGGTAAGCCTTCTGCGTCAACGGCATGACCGGGCTTGCCCGGCCGGTTCCCGGTTTGTCTAGCAGAGAGGTTTTGGAAACTCAAAGCGCCTAGCAGCCCGCGCCGGTGCTATTGACATCGCGGGCTCGCGACTATTTTTTGACGGCCGGGGCACGAAAAGGCTTTTCGGAACAGAAATGATCAAGGCTCTTCGCGTCCTCATCGCCGCTGCGATACTGGCGGCCCCCGCCGTCGTGCTGGCGCAGCCGCAGAACAAACTGCCGGTGCCGCGCTTCGTGAGTTTGCGCTCGGACAAGGTGCATGTCCGCGCCGGCCCGAGCCAGAATCAGGAAATCCGCTGGACCTTCGCCAAGGCCGGCCTGCCGGTCGAGATCATCGCCGAATTTGAAACCTGGCGCCGCATCCGCGATTCCGACGGCGCCGACGGTTGGGTGCATCAGGTCATGCTTTCGGGCCGCAGGACCGCGATCGTGCGCGGCAATAGCGGCGCGAAGACCATCCCGGTTTACGAACGCGCAAATGCGGAAGGCAATCTGGTTGCCGAATTGCAGCCGGGCGTGGTCGCGACCGTGCGGACTTGCGCGAAAAGCTGGTGCCGTATTTCCGGCGAGCGCTTCGACGGATTCATCCTCCAGACGCTCCTGTGGGGCGTCTATCCGGACGAAGTGATCGAGTAGAAGCTTAGGCTTGCGGCTTGCGGCGCAGGCGCACCACGACATCGACGCGCGCGACCTCGAAGCCTTCCGGCGGCGTCGGCATGCGATCGACCATCACTTCCGCACCGGGGATGTCGAGCAACTCGTTCTGGCCTTCGACATAGAAGTGGTGGTGATCGGAAGCGTTGGTGTCGAAATAGGTCTTCGAACCGTCGACTGCGACTTCGCGCAACAAGCTCACTTCGGTGAACTGGTGCAGCGTGTTGTAAACGGTGGCGAGCGAAACTGGGAAACGTGCGCGCAGCGCTTCTTCGTGCAGCGATTCCGCGGTGATGTGGCGGTCGCCTTTCGCGAACATCAGCCAGCCGAGCC
>JAKFYO010000295.1 GCA_021730825.1 Hyphomicrobiales bacterium | reverse complement strand
GCCCAGGCCGAAAGTTCCCTTGCTTGCCGCGACGGAATGGTCATGCAAAACCGGAGCAATTCCATGCTAAAAATGCATGGGCCTGCCGGGGCTGCTTGGTGTTAGAAGCCCGGCCCGTTTCGGCTATTGCAGCGCGAAAGCGATTTTTCCCATGTCACTGACCAATCCAGACGCGGTTCCTGCGGCGCCTCCGGCGCAGGCAAACGGCTCCAGCACCCCTGCGACCAAGGCTGGATTCATCGGTCTCGTTATCGGGTCTATCGGCGTCGTTTACGGCGATATTGGCACCAGCCCGCTTTACGCTTTCCGTGAGGCTGTGGCCGCCGCGACCGGCTCCCATGACGGCGTCGCGGTTATTCCGCAAAGCGTCGTGCTTGGACTTTTGTCGCTGATTATCTGGGCGCTCCTGTTCGTCGTCACCGTCAAGTACGTGATTTTCCTTTTGCGCGCAGACAACGGCGGGGAAGGCGGCACACTTGCCTTGATGGCGCTCGCGCAGAGAGCGGTCGGGCGCTCGAGCACAACAATTTTGTTGTTCGGTCTGATCGGTTCGGCGCTGTTCTACGGCGACGCAATGATCACGCCGGCCTTGTCGGTTCTGTCCGCGGTCGAAGGTTTGAAAATCGTTACGCCGCGTCTGGAGCCGTTTGTCGTTCCACTGACGCTCGTCATTCTGATTATTTTGTTCATGGTGCAGTTTCGCGGTACCGCGAGCGTATCCAAATTGTTCGGACCTATCACGACAATCTGGTTTATCGCGATGGCAGTAGGCGGGCTTATTCACATCGCCGACAATCCGATCGTGCTCGCATCGTTCAGCCCGCATTATGGTTTGAGCTTCCTGCTGAATAACGGATGGATAGGGCTGATCACGCTCGGCGCAGTCGTGCTGGTCGTGACAGGGGCGGAGGCGCTCTACGCCGATCTCGGTCACTTCGGCAGAAGGCCGATTCAAGCTGCGTGGCTTTGGCTGGTGTTGCCGGCACTGCTCCTGAATTATCTAGGGCAGGGCGCGCTCGTGCTTACGGATCCCAAGACGATCACCAATCCGTTTTATTTGCTCTATCCGCAGTGGGCGTTGTTGCCGATGGTTTTTCTCGCCACCTGCGCGACCGTGATTGCGAGCCAGGCGGTGATCACCGGCGCGTATTCACTCGCGCAACAGGCAATTCAACTGGGCTTGTTGCCGCGTTTTGAAGTGCGGCATACGTCGGCCGAGCATTACGGCCAGATTTATGTTTCGCGCGTGAACTGGTTCCTGCTGATCGGTGTCGTGTTGCTTGTCGGCATCTTCCGCTCATCGAGCAATCTTGCGACCGCCTACGGCATCGCCGTTACCGGCACGATGATGATGACAACGCTGATGGCTTACGTGGTCGTCCGCCGCATCTGGAAATGGAGCCAGTTGGCTTCGCTTTCGCTGCTCGTTCCGCTTCTGGTTATCGACGTCGCCTTCTTCGGCTCGAACCTTTTGAAATTCCATGATGGCGGATGGGCGCCGATGTCGATCGCGGCCTTTATTCTGCTGATCACGCTGACATGGCGTCGTGGCTCGCGGCAGCTTTTCGAAAAGACCCGCCGGCAGGAAGTGCCGCTCGAAGCGCTCGTCAAGAATCTCGACAAGAAGGATATCCATCGGGTCAGCGGTACCGCCGTATTCCTCACCAGCGACCCCGAGAACACGCCGACAGCACTTCTGCACAGCCTGAAGCACTATAAAGTTCTTCACGAACACAACGTGATCCTGACCGTCGTCACCGCCGATACCCCGCGCGTCGATCCCGAGGAGCGGGTGGAACTTGAGGCGGTCAGCAAGACCTTCTCGCGCGTGCGCCTGCGTTACGGCTTTATGGAAAGCCCGAATATCCCGAAAGCGCTGGCGATTGCGCGCAAGCTCGGCTGGACCTTCGACATCATGTCGACCTCATTTTTCTTGTCACGGCGCACGCTGAAACCGGCCAAGAACTCATTGATGCCCCATTGGCAGGACAAGCTTTTCATCTCGCTCGCCCGTAGTTCGGACGACGCCACCAGCTACTTCCAGATTCCGTCTGAGCGGGTGGTGGAAGTAGGGACCCAGGTCGCGATCTGATCTCGCGGGGCGGCGAGTTTGTGCCGCTCCGGCACAGCCTGGTGGTCAGCCTGGCGTTAACGAAAAAGAGCTTGGCGGGGGAAAATTTGCCTTTATTTTCGAGGCCTTCGCGCGGCCTTCGGGCCGCACGGCAGATGCGGTAAGATCAGATCATGGACCTGAACAACCTCGTTTCCGCGGTGACGGTGACGCTGCCCGGCTGGGCTCTTCCGGCCGGGGCGCTCGCGTTCGTGGTGCTTTTGATCCTGATCCTGCGTCCCCGTGGCGAGAGCGGGGGTGTCACCATGCTGGCCCAGCTCGCCGTGGTCGCAGTGGTCGCAGGTGCGGGCTATTTCGGCCTGAAGCAGTTCGAGGACAATTCGCGCTTCGTGGAGCGCAAGGCGATCGAAGATCGAGCCGCGACGCTGCTCTCTCAGGCGAACCAGCCGGGCTCGGTGCTTGGCTGTCTCATGGTAGCGGTGACACCCGCGCTCGATGAAGCTTGCGAGAAGACTATTTTTGCCGAGCCGCAGCGCGTGGCGTCTGCAATCGGCATTACCGCGGACCGGATTGCGCTGCTTTCCGACGCAACCTCTTACTCGGTGCGCGAACCTGCGTTCCTCGATCGTTTCGATCATCTTCGTAAATCGCTCGAGGCCGATCCCTACGGGCTGGTCGCACATATTCTTGCGACCGAACACAAATGCCTTCCGGATTCCTGTCCGCGCTTCCGCATTCTCAAGGATG
>JAKFYO010000122.1 GCA_021730825.1 Hyphomicrobiales bacterium | reverse complement strand
GCTGGCACACGAACGTCATCACATCGGCGGAGTCCGGTTCGCGCAGAAACGAAAGAGAGAAGGCTAGCTCTCCTTCGCTCCCATCGGGACGCTTTCCCATGCGCCCGAAATCGAACACCGGAAAGCCGCCGAAGCCGGCTCTATCAAAGGCAGCTTTGTCCGCATTCGCGTCTTTGCTCGCCAGCACAAGCCCGCTTAGGCCCTCGCCGTTCTTCGCGAGAAAGTCGCGGTGAAAATGCGCGAAGGATGTCGGGCTGCCCTCGCCTTGAATTTTTTCAGGCTCGGCCACTTCCAGAATTTCGATGTACGAGCCATTGAGCTGCACGATGCGGTTATGCGTGCCGAACGGATGCTTGTTGCGGGAGCTCACGAGAAAACCGAGCTTCTCGTAGGTCGAAGCCGCCGCATCGAGATTGCGGACCAGATGAATGACGTGGTCGATGCCGCGGGACATCGCGAACTAAACGAGCCGGCTCTGCTCGACCGCAGCACCCACGAACGAACTGAACAACGGATGCGGCTCGAACGGCCGCGATTTCAGCTCAGGATGGAATTGCACGCCGACAAACCACGGATGATCCGGATATTCGATGATCTCGGGCAACACGCCGTCCGGCGACATGCCGGAGAAGCGCATACCCTTCGCTTCGAGACGCTCGCGGTAGATCGTATTTACTTCGTAGCGGTGGCGATGGCGCTCCTCGATTTGTGTCGCGCCATAAATTTCCGCGACCCGGCTGCCCTTAGCGAGTGCCGCCGGAAACGCGCCAAGCCGCATGGTGCCGCCTAAATTTCCGCCGGCTTCGCGCCGCTCGCGCTCGTTGCCTCGCAGCCACTCGGTGAGCAAACCAACTACCGGCTCCGGCGTTGCACCGAACTCCGTTGAATTCGCGCTGTTGATGCCGGCTAGATTGCGCGCGGCTTCCACCACTGCCATCTGCATCCCGAAGCAGATGCCGAAATAGGGCACGTTGCGTTCGCGCGCGAATTGCACCGCGCGGATTTTTCCTTCCGCGCCGCGATGCCCGAAACCGCCGGGCACCAGAATTCCGTTGACGTGCTCGAGATACGGCGAAGGGTCTTCCTTCTCGAAGATTTCTGACTCGATCCAGTCGAGTTTCACCTTCACCTTGTTCGCGATGCCGCCATGCGAAAGCGCCTCGATCAGCGACTTATAGGCATCCTTCAGGCCGGTATATTTTCCGACAATCGCGATCGTGACATCGCCCTCCGGATTGCGGACGCGGTCTTCGATCGTGTTCCAGCGCGCGAGATTGGGCTTCCGCGCATCCTTGATGCCGAAGGCCGCCAGCACTTCGTTATCGAGACCGGCGTGGTGATAGGCGGAAGGCACCGCATAGATGCTGTCGGCGTCCCTCGCCTCGATGACGGCGGTTTCCCGCACGTTACAGAACAGGCCTAGCTTGCGGCGTTCCTCGCGCGGGATCTCGCGGTCGGTGCGGCACAGGAGAATGTCGGGCTGAATGCCGATCGAGCG
Organism: Hyphomicrobiales bacterium; assembly: GCA_021730825.1. Taxonomy (GTDB): domain Bacteria; phylum Pseudomonadota; class Alphaproteobacteria; order Rhizobiales; family Xanthobacteraceae. The sequence goes on along the minus strand of JAKFYO010000122.1, from coordinate 1,321 downwards.
CAGCTCTTTCACTGAGTGCTGCGTCGGCTTGGTCTTCAGTTCGCCCGCGCTCGGGATGAACGGCAGGAGCGTCAGGTGAATGTAGATACACGTATCGCGCGGCAGTTCGTTTTTGAGTTGCCGGATTGCTTCGAAGAACGGCAGGCCTTCGATGTCGCCGACCGTTCCGCCGATCTCGACCAGCACGAAGTCGAAGCCGTCGTTGCCTTCGAGAACGAAATCCTTGATTGAGTTCGTAACGTGCGGAATGACCTGGATGGTCGCACCGAGATAGTCCCCGCGGCGTTCCTTCGCGAGGATCTCCTGATAGATGCGGCCGGTGGTGATGTTGTCGCGCTTGCTCGCGGGCACGCCCGTGAAGCGTTCGTAATGGCCGAGATCGAGGTCGGTTTCCGCCCCGTCGTCGGTGACAAACACCTCGCCGTGCTGATACGGGCTCATCGTCCCCGGATCGACGTTGAGATAGGGATCGAGCTTGCGAAGACGGACGGAGTACCCGCGCGCCTGCAGGAGCGCGCCGAGCGCTGCTGAAGCGAGACCCTTGCCGAGGGAGGAGACCACGCCGCCGGTGATGAAAATGTACCGCGCCATGGGATTTAAGCTCTAAACCCCTCGATTCGATTCTGCGAGCGCAAAATCGTCACCCCTGCACTGAAAAAACCAAAGACCACAAAAAAGAAGGGCCGGTTTCCCGGCCCTCTCTCTTATTTCGACTGCGGAACCTGCGGTCCCTTCGGCTGATTTTTCTGGAGCTGATCCAGGATCGTCGGTCCGGCCGGATTGATCGTTGTCGGCGCGTTCGGGTTGATCAGGGTTGGCCCAGCCGGCCGCCAACCCGCGAGGATCGACAGGAGCAGGCTCGTGATGAAGAACCCGGTCGCGAGCAGCGCGGTCGCCCGCGTCAGCACGTTCGCCGTGCCCCGATTGCTCATGAAGCCGCCGCCACCGCCGCCGCCAATGCCCAGCGCGCCGCCTTCGGAGCGCTGAAGCATCACCACGCCGATCAAGGCGAGCACTATCAGGAGGTGGATAACGATCAGGGTCGTATGCATGCCTGGATTCCGTCTGGGGCGCCTAAGGCAGCCCTGAAATTCGCGCGAAGCCATACATGGGGTGTCCGCAAAAGCCAAGCGAGAGGCTTCGAGCGAAGAAATACGGCACCCGGACTCCGCTACTGCCAGAAATTAGCGAATCAAATAAAGGACTTAGCGGAGTTTCTAGACTCTAAGACTCAAATATAAGTAGATGCAATTCCAAGGAAATCCTTGGCTTTGAGGCTCGCACCACCGACCAGCGAACCGTCAACGTCAGGCTGAATTAT
>JAKFYO010000292.1 GCA_021730825.1 Hyphomicrobiales bacterium | reverse complement strand
CCCCAACTGCCCCGGCGTGATTACGCCGGGCGAGTGCAAGATCGGCATCATGCCGGGCCACATCCATAAGCCCGGCAAGGTCGGCATCGTCTCGCGCTCCGGCACGCTGACGTACGAAGCGGTTTTTCAGACCACGGCGGAAGGCCTCGGCCAGACCACCTGCGTCGGCATCGGCGGCGACCCGGTAAAGGGCACCGAATTCATCGATGTCCTCGAAAAATTCCTGGGCGACCCGAAGACCGAAGCCATCATCATGATCGGCGAAATCGGCGGCTCGGCCGAAGAAGACGCCGCGCAATTCCTGAAAGACGAAGCCAAGCGCGGCCGCAAGAAGCCGATGGCCGGATTTATCGCCGGACGTACCGCGCCTCCGGGCCGCCGCATGGGCCATGCCGGTGCGATCATCTCGGGCGGCAAGGGCGGCGCAGAATCAAAAATCGAGGCGATGGAGGCCGCCGGTATCAAGGTCTCCCAGTCGCCGGCACGTCTCGCCAAGACCTTGGTCGAAGTTCTCAAGGGCTGAGCCGCCAGACCACGTAGAAATGCTTATAAAACGGGCGCTTCCTGAGACAGGGCGGCGCCCGTTTCGCGTTTAAATCGTTGCTTACGATAGCCTTCTTATATTGAGCGCGGGGCGTTGCCCTATTAAAAGAGCCCTGCGCGGCGCGGGGTACAGCTAAGACCTCGTTTCCTCATATTTTCGAAGTCTTATGTAGGCATAGAAACAGCAGCGCGGCCCCGTCGGGCAGGCGCGCAAATGGTGGACGCTTTCGGCGCGTCCGGGATGAACATGGCACGCGAAGCAAGCAACCAAGGCTTTCTGAACTCCTCTTTCCTCGATGGCGGCAACGCCGCCTATATCGAAGACCTCTACGCCCGCTATCAGCAGAACCCATCGTCGGTGGACGAGAGCTGGCGCACGCTGTTCGAACAGATGAGGGGCGACGATCGATCCTCGATCGAAAAAAGCGCGAAGGGTCCTTCGTGGAAGAAGCCGGGCTGGCCGCTGATCGCAAACGGCGAACTCGTCGCGGCACTCGACGGCAACTGGGCTGCGACCGAAATCGCAGTCGGCAACAAGATCAAGGGCAAGGCGCAGGCGAAAGGCGTCGAGCTTTCCGAAGCCGACGTGCAGCAGGCGACGCGCGACTCGGTGAAGGCGCTGATGATGATCCGCGCGTTCCGTATGCGCGGTCACTTGGAAGCGAAGCTCGATCCGCTCGGCATGGAGCCGGAAGCGCCGCATCCGGAACTCGATCCCGCATCTTACGGCTTCACGGAAGCCGATTTAGACCGCAAGATTTTCATCGATCACGTGCTCGGTCTTGAGTTCGCAAGCGTGCGCGAGATGATCGAGATTCTCCGCCGTACTTACTGCCACACCATCGGCATCGAATTCATGCACATGTCCGATCCCGAAGAGAAGGCGTGGCTGCAGGAACGCATCGAAGGACCGGACAAGGAAATTACCTTCACGCGCGAAGGCAAACGCGCGATCCTGAACAAGCTGATCGAAGCCGAAGGCTTCGAGAAGTTCATCGACGTGAAATACACCGGCACCAAGCGCTTCGGCCTCGACGGCGGCGAAGCGATGATCCCGGCGATGGAGCAGATCATCAAGCGCTCCGGCGCGCTCGGCTGCAAAGAGATCGTGCTCGGCATGGCCCATCGCGGCCGCTTGAACGTGCTCTCGCAAGTCATGGCGAAGCCGCATCGCGCGATCTTCCACGAATTCAAGGGCGGTTCAGCGAACCCGTCCGAAGTCGAAGGCTCCGGCGACGTGAAGTATCACCTCGGTGCTTCGTCCGACCGCGAGTTCGACAACAATCAGGTTCATCTTTCGCTCACCGCGAACCCGTCGCATCTTGAGATTGTCGATCCGGTGGTGCTCGGCAAAGTGCGCGCGAAGCAGGATCTGTTCGGCGATAAGCCGGAAGACCGCATCTCGGCAATGCCGCTTTTGATTCACGGCGACGCGGCGTTTGCAGGCCAGGGCGTGGTTGCGGAATGCTTCGGTCTCTCCGGCTTGAAGGGTCACCGCACCGGCGGCTCCATCCACTTCATCATCAACAACCAGATCGGCTTCACGACGAACCCGCGTTTCTCGCGCTCGTCGCCGTATCCGTCGGACGTGGCAAAAATGATCGAAGCGCCGATCTTCCACGTGAACGGCGACGATCCGGAAGCGGTGGTGTTCGTGGCTAAGGTCGCGACCGAATTCCGGATGAAATTCCACAAGCCGGTCGTGATCGACATGTTCTGTTATCGCCGCTTCGGTCACAACGAAGGCGACGAGCCGGCGTTCACGCAGCCGTTGATGTATCAAAAGATCCGCGCGCACGCTTCGACCCTCGATATCTATTCGAAGAAGCTCGAAGAGGAAGGCGTTGTTGCCGCCGGCGAAGTCGACGGCATGAAAGCCGAATGGCGCGCGAAGCTCGAAGTCGAATACGAAGCAGGCCAGAGCTACAAACCGAACAAGGCCGACTGGCTCGACGGACGCTGGTCCGGCATGAAAGCGGCGAAAGAAATCGACGACCCGCGCCGTGGCGAAACCGGCGTGCCGCTCGATGTTCTGAAAGAAGTCGGCGCGCAGATCACGTCGGTGCCGGAAGGCTTCACTGCGCATAAGACGATTCTTCGCTTCTTAGAGAACCGCAAGAAAGCGATCGACACCGGTGCCGGTATCGACTGGGCGACCGGCGAAGCGCTGGCATTCTCGACGCTGCTCATCGAAAATCATCGCGTTCGCCTGTCAGGCCAAGATGTCGAGCGCGGCACCTTCTCGCAGCGCCACTCGGTGCTGACCGATCAGACCGACGA
>JAKFYO010000339.1 GCA_021730825.1 Hyphomicrobiales bacterium | reverse complement strand
CGAGCGCATCCGCAATGTGCTTTGCTTGGATACCACCGAGCAGATCGACCGCATGTACTTTAAGTCGGTCTATTTCCGCGAACCCGGCGGCATCCTGTTCGAGATCGCGACCGACAGCCCCGGCTTTACCTGGGACGAGCCGAAGGAAAGCTTGGGCACGTCGCTGAAGCTCCCGCCGTGGCACGAGAAAAACCGCGCCGCGATCGAAAAGGCGCTACCGCCGCTAGAATAAAGTGATCGCCGCCCGCTTAAACACGGGGGGCGATTTATTTCGATCTCCAACATCACTCTGCAATTACCGTAACATTTCCGTGTAATTCGCTTATATCTGGCAAACGCCTGTAAATATCCCTATATGACCGGAACCCTCCCTGCGCTTGGAGCTTAAAGCGCTGAAGGACCGAAATTTATTAGCACGCGAAGGAGAACTGCCATGGCCGTCACCATTGGCGACAAGGCGCCGGATTTCGAGGCGCAGACCACCGAAGGCAAAATCAAATTCCACGACTGGATCGGCGACAAATGGGCCGTGCTGTTTTCGCACCCCAAGGACTTCACGCCGGTCTGCACCACCGAGCTCGGCCGCATGGCGAAGCTCAAGCCCGAATTCGACAAGCGCAACACCAAGATCATCGGCCTTTCGGTCGATCCGGTAGACCGTCACGCCGACTGGGCGAAGGACATCGAAGAGACGCAAGGCACGAAGCCGAACTTCCCGATGATCGGCGACACTGACCTGTCGATCTCGAAAGCCTGGGGCATGCTGCCGGGCGATGCCGGTGCGACTTCGGAAGGCCGCACCGCCGCGAATAACCAGACCGTGCGCAACGTTTACATCATCGGCCCCGACAAGCAGATCAAGCTGATGATCGCCTACCCGATGACCACGGGCCGCAACTTCGACGAAGTATTGCGCGTGCTGGACTCACTTCAGTTGACTGCGAAGCACAAGGTCGCGACGCCCGTGGATTGGAAGCACGGCGACGACGTTATCATCGCGGGTTCGGTCTCTGACGACGACGCGAAGAAGACTTATCCGGCCGGCTGGAAATCGCCGAAGCCATACATTCGCATCGTCCCACAGCCGAAATAAGAATTCGCCGCAACCAAACAAAAAGGGCGCGAGCTTCTGCTCGCGCCCTTTTGCATTACAGCAACCCCTAGGTAAGCCGGGTCAGGCTGCTTCTTTATCTTTCTGTTTCTTATTGTCGTTGTAATAGTAATTCGCATCCTTACCGAGCACGAGGCGGCGGAGCATGCGGCGCACGCCCTCGCTTTTACGCAGCGGCGAAACCGTCGCCTGTACCGTGCGCAGCATCGCGAGCTTCAGCGCGTCGAGCGCCGGATGCGCATCGGGTGCAGCCTGCGGCAGGCCCATACCACGCAACATCGAGTTGAAGACGTAGAGATCGTTGCGGCGGCGGACGGCCTTGGTCTTCCACGTAATCGCAAGCGAAATCGAGTGGCTGCCAGCCGTGCGCACCCAGTGCGGCCACTGGTACGGCACGAACACGCCGTCGCCCGGAAACAGCTGGTGCGCGACGCCTTTGGTGTCGAACTTCTGATCGTATTTGATGTTGCGATGCTTGGTCGCCGACGCTTCCAGCTCCTCGACCGACGCAATCGAATGATCGCGGTTGTCGTAGACATGGAAAAACTTCTCGCCATGAATCTGCACGAAGAAGTTGTCTTCCGCGTCGGTGTGGAACGGCGTGGTGGAATTCGGCGAAGAAACGAACAGGAAGCCTTGGATATCCTCGAAGCCTGCCTCATCGAGCGAGTTATGGCCGCGTGCCTTGGCAACCGAGAGCAGCGCCTGCTCCAGAATGTTCTTGTAAGCCGGATGCGCATCGACACGTTTCAGCACCATCCACGCGCCGGCGGTTTCGATGCTTTTCACGACCTCTTCCGGCGGCAAATCGAGCGCCTGCACCTTCTTCGGGTCCTGGCCGATCTCGGCCTTACCGGAATTATATTCGATCTGGTCGCGCGGCAGTTCGCGCACAAGCTTCACGATCTCCGGTAGTGTCAACAGCGGATTGCCGACGAGTTCGTGCTTGATGCGGAACGGAAGGTTCGGAAACTCACCGAATGCTTTCGGATCTGCGGGCTGAACCATGCTCATTACGGCTTCTCCTTGAAGGCGCGATAGCGATGCACGATCCGGCGCGCGCCTTCGCGCAAGGCACGCCGGCCGGAAATAAGGAATGCGAACAGCGGCGCGGAGTAGCCCGCGCGCAGCGGAATGAGCGTCTCGGAAAGAGCGAGCTTGCCCTTCCAGATATGATTGATCATTGGATGATCGGCGCTCGCGGTGGAGTCGACCGAGGCAACGGATTCGTCCGCGCAAAGATGCTTGGTGAGATCGAGCGTGAGCTGCACACCCGGCGAATACTTCGACAGGCGCTCGTCATAAGCGGTCTTGAAGAAGTACGCGCGCTCACGGTGACGGACGACAAGACCCGCCGCGATCGTATCGGCGCCACGGATCAATGTTGCGACTTCGAACCTGCCCTGCGGTGCAAGCTTCCGCGCTGCTTCCCTGATAAAGCGCGCAAGACCTTCCTTGGCGGCGAGCGCGGTGCCGCGCTTGCCCTTCCAGCCAGCGGCTTCCAACTTCATGAATTCTTCCAGCGCAGCCTCGGTCTGTTGCGGCGAAACCGAAACCGAGAATCGCACTTCCCCGTCGTCCGCAAGACGATTGCGCTGGCGGCGAAGTTCTTTGAGTTTTTTTGAGCCGAGCGCTTCATGCAGCATTGCTTCGGCGTCGAGTTTGGTATCGAGCAGCGCGCGTTCCTCGCGATGAAGTACGCGCGGCTTTTGACCCTGCTTC
>JAKFYO010000002.1 GCA_021730825.1 Hyphomicrobiales bacterium | reverse complement strand
AAGCCGAGCAACACAGAAAATACAGTTTGCTTCGACGCCAGATAGGATCGGCTTTCTACTGCGGTTCAATGTTGGTTATCTATAAATTCGTGGCGGTAACACGCTCGTATTCCAAGTATAGATGTTAATTTTTGGTCTTCCCAAACACCTTCCACCTTGCTTCGACCTCGCGTCTGATAGTCTCAGCGGTTGCGGGAATGATCTCATGATGCAGCGCGACCATCATCTTGTCGTCCTTCGGGATGAAGTTCGCGTCCCAGCCGGGACCGCGCATGATGAAATTATCGACGTGGATCACGCGATCATAGAAAAACTGCGAAACGATAATAACCGTTACGTTGTTAAACGTAACGCTTCGCCCGCGCATGCTGGTGTGAATGTCGATGGTGTCGATGCCGTGAATCTCGGTCCACGGCACGATGAAGGGCTCGCTCAACTGGCGGAAGATGATGCCTTGCGGCAATAGCTCGACCAATGCGGTGTTGGGCTTCATCAGCCAGTAGATTTCGTAGAACGCCCAGGGCAGGCATATCGCAACCGAAGGCCAGCCGATGAAATAGTCTCGTGGTTTGTCGGCAAGCACCAAAATGACGATGCCGGCGACTAACCCCATCACGGCGACGATCAGCCGGGCGCGATGCAGCTTGTCGCGGCTCCAGATCAGCCGTTCGTTGACGTCGATATAAACGTCGCCCACGGTTTGCTGCGCCTCCCAGCCGTCCGTGGCACATAATAAGGCATTCCGCCTCGCGCAGAAGCGCTCGCGGCGATAATTCGCGTAAGCCTAGGGTTTCTTCCGCATAGCCCGCTTCAGCACGCGCTCGTCGTTTCGCTTGACGCCGCGCGTGTTGAAGGCGGGCGGATCGCTTGCCGGAAACGACTCGTCGTTGATCTCGTCGAGCGCGTCCCATTCCAGCGGGGCGTCACGCATGGCGTCTTTGCCTGCCGGGCGGACAGGTTGATGACTTTGTTCGGCCTTTCCGTTTTTAAAGGCTGCTGCGCGGGTCATGTGGCCTCTGGTCATGCTTGTCGCGGGAGCTCACCGCGATCACCGACGAGTCAGTCGTTGCCATCTGCTCATCATCGCCGATCACGCGAAGAAGATCCTCACGCTCGGCGCGGCGCAGCGCGCGGCGGCGTTCCGCTGAAGTCCGGTCGATTCGATTTAAATTCGACATGTGCGGCCTCCTAGTTCATTCGGGCCATAACGCGGGAGTGCCGCCAGCCGTTCCAAATACATAGGAGTTCCAAAGAAAAACGGCCCCTTCCGGGAAGGGGCCGTTTTCCTAACCGGATTAAAAATCAGGCGGTTTTGATATCGCTCGGGATTTTGCCGCCGGCATTGGCGACCTTCGTCATCACCTGCTTGTGCAGCCAGATATTCATCGGCGCGGTGTCGTTCACGTTGCCGGTGTAGCCGAGTTCCTTTGCGAGCTTTTGACGAGAGCCGAGGCTCGTATCGAGCTTGAGCAACGTCATCAGATCGACGATCGAGACGCGCCAGTTCGACGGGCGGCCGCTGTCTTTCGCGAGCTTCTCCATCATCGCTTCGACGTCCACCATCGGCAGCGGGCTCGAGCTCGCCGGCGAACCGTCGGCCTTCACTTCGTTTTTGCCGAAGATCGCGGCCATGATGCTTCCGAAAATGCTCATTCTGGTCTCCCTCTTACTCTCTCGCACTTGCGTTGGGCGTTGGGGGTAAGTCTGCTGCTAAATCGGTTCCGGCGGCAAGCAAAAAGGGAACAAACGGTTGCCGTGCGCGTTATGCTATCGATGTCATATCGCGTCCTTTCCACCGGCCTTAAAACCGTCACTTCCGAGGCCTTCACCGCCTCGGCGAGCGAGAGCAAGTTATTCACTGCGCTTTGTGAGGCGCTGTCTTGGGCCGCGCGCCCGCGAGGCGGAAACTTCGCGGTCGTTGTTGTGGAAGAGCCGCAAGATCGACCGTTGTCATTGTCTTTACGCTCAATGGAAGAGGCCGCGCGCAGCGTCGTCTGATTTCTTCCGAACTCCTTGCAACCATCGGCGTTCTCCCCACGGAGGGCGCCAATTTTTTTGCAAGGAGAAGACAATGGCGATCAAAGACAAAATAACCGAACACATGGAAGTGCTCGGTTCTGACGGAGAGCATGTCGGCACGGTCGACCATATGGAAGGCGTGAACCAGATCAAGCTCACGAAGAACGATCCGGCTTCAAAAGGCACGCATCATTTCATTCCGGTCGACTGGGTCGATCATGTCGACGAGAAAGTGCATCTGACGAAAACGAGTTCGGAAGCGATGCAGCAGTGGGTGTAGCGCCTGCGCTGCTGTCACGAACCTACAAAAAAGAAGCCCGGCTGGGGGAAGCCGGGCTTCTGCATTTTCCGGAATGCGCGAGGGGGAAACGCCATTCCGGGTGGGGAAGATCAATCTAGTCCAAACGCCTGTGCGCTACTCTTCAACTGGTCGTGAGCCTGCGCCATTCGCCGCGAACGCGATCTGAAAACTGGTTCCAGTTCTGGGAAACGATGTCCCAATTCACCATCTGGCGCGTAGTGGTGGCCTCCACGCCGACTACGGCCGCGCGGTTATCCACCACATAGGCAGTAAGTATCGTCAGGGCTGCGCCAACAATAATCCCAAGAAGAAAACGCATATTCGGAACCTCCCGTTCTGTCGGGCGAATAACCCTTTGCCCAGGCCGAAAGTTCCCTTGCTTGCCGCGACGGAATGGTCATGCAAAACCGGAGCAATTCCATGCTAAAAATGCATGGGCCTGCCGGGGCTGCTTGGTGTTAGAAGCCCGGCCCGTTTCGGCTACTGCAGCGCGAAAGCGAATTTTTCCATGTCTCTGACCAATCCAGACGCGGT
>JAKFYO010000350.1 GCA_021730825.1 Hyphomicrobiales bacterium | reverse complement strand
ATTCGAGCCGTCGCGAGCAGAAAATCGAGATAAGTGTTGCGAACGGCGTCGCGAAGCAAATCTCGATCGAGCCGCCGCTCCCGGATCACGATAAAGGCCGCGTGCCGCTCACGAACGAGTCGCGCAAGAATGTCGTCGATCCGATGAGCGCGATGCTGGCGCTCGTGGCAAAAGGCGACCTGCTCGCGCCTGAATCCTGCAACCGCACGATTCCGATTTTCGACGGGCGCTATCGCTTCAACGTGGTGCTTTCCTTCGCGCGGACAGAAAAGTCGATGCGGTCTGAAGGCTATCATGGTCCGGCGCTGGTCTGCCGGGCGCGGTACGTCCCGATCGCCGGCCACCGCGACCGGGAAACGGTGCAGCAGATGGCGGACAACCGCGAGATGTTCGTCTGGCTCGCACCCATCGCAGGCACGCGCGTGCTGGCACCCATCAAGGCTTCGGTCGCAAGCCCGATCGGCACCTTTGTCGTGGAAGCGACGCGCTTCAGCGTCAGTGCCCAGCGCTGAATCGCCGCTGTTAAGAGATTTCCTCGGCGAAGCGGCACACACCAATCTTCCCGGCCGCTATTTCGTGTTCGGCGCGAGACCGCACACGAGATATGGTGAGAACGCAGCAAGAAACCGTTCCGAGTCAGCGATTCGGACGCGATTCGTTCGAGACTCGTTCCGTTTCTTACCGGATGCAGACAATTTGAATTGAAGCTGTCACGAAAGAGGACAGTCCAAGCGCATGAGACTCATGGCTGAATCGCCATCGAAGCCGCGCTGAAATTAACTCCTTCAGGGCGTCCGCAAGGGCCGCACCTATGATTGGCGCCGCAAATTAGTGGCAGAACATGCGAAGAGAACTACATGCGGCGTGAACGCAGCGGGAAATCAGCGAGAGTCTGTGATTCGGACGCGATTCGTTCGGATGCCGTTCCATTCCTTAACGGAAATCCTAAAACTCGATTCAACTTGTAACGAAACGATACACTTGCGCAGAAAGTAGGCGCGTAGACTTGCTCAAAACCTCCCCGAAATCCTTCTCGGACCCGATGCGCCGCGGGCGCGGCGTTACCGCCGTGCTCGGGCCGACCAACACCGGCAAGACGCATCTCGCGATCGACCGGATGCTCGCGCATTCGAGCGGGCTGATCGGCCTGCCGTTGCGTTTGCTCGCGCGCGAGGTCTATCAGCGCTGTGTCGCGCGCGTGGGTGCGGAGAACGTCGCGCTGATTACGGGCGAGGAAAAAATCCGCCCGAAGAACCCGCGCTATTGGGTCTCCACCGTCGAGGCGATGCCACAGGATCTCGATGCCGCTTTCGTCGCGGTCGACGAAGTGCAGCTCGCAGCCGATTTCGAACGCGGGCATCTCTTCACGGATCGCGTGCTGAATTTGCGCGGACGGGAAGAAACCTGGCTCCTGGGTGCCGCGACCGTGCGCGGGATTCTCACCAAGCTCCTGCCGGGCATGGACGTGATCCAGCGCCCCCGCCTTTCCATGCTGACATTCGCGGGCGAGAAAAAACTCACGCGCCTGCCGCGGCGCTCCGCGATCGTCGCGTTCTCCGGCGACGAAGTGTACGCGATTGCAGAACTTATCCGCCGCCAGTCGGGCGGTGCCGCGGTCGTGCTCGGCGCACTAAGCCCTCGCACGCGCAATGCACAGGTAGAGTTATTTCAATCAGGTGACGTCGATTATCTGGTTGCGACCGATGCCATCGGTATGGGCCTTAATCTCGACGTCGATCATGTAGCTTTTGCGTCGGATAGAAAGTTTGACGGCTATCAATTCCGTCAGCTCTCCGCCGCTGAGATGGCGCAGATCGCGGGCCGTGCCGGCCGCGCGCAGCGTGACGGCACCTTCGGCACAACGGGCCGTTGTGCGCCGTTCGAAGCCGATCTCGTGGAGCGGCTTGAGACGCACACCTTCGAGCCGGTGAAAGTGTTGCAGTGGCGCAACCACGATCTCGATTTTTCGTCGCTTGCCGCGTTAGACGCGAGCCTATCCGTCATCCCGCAGGAGGCGGGCCTTACCCGCGCGCCGGTCGCGGACGATTTGCAGGTACTGGAGCGCGTGTCCCGCGATCCCGAGGTCGCATCGCTCGCGAAATCGCGCGACGCCATCCGCAAGTTATGGGCTGTGTGTCAAATTCCTGACTACCGAAAGGTCGCACCCGCCGCGCATTCCGAACTGGTAGTGACCCTCTATGGATTTTTGATGCGGGAGGGTAGCATCCCCGCCGATTGGATCGCCGAACAGGTGGCCCTTGCCGACCGGCCTGAAGGCGACATCGACACGCTTTCGAACCGCATCGCGCAAGTGCGAACCTGGACCTTCGCGGCTAACCGCCCCGACTGGTTACGCGATCCGGAACACTGGCAAGGCATCACGCGCGCCGTCGAAGATCGTCTCTCCGACGCATTGCATGAGCGCCTTACCCAACGCTTCGTTGACCGCCGCACCAGCGTATTGATGCGTCGCTTAAGAGAGAACACGCGCTTGGAGACTGAAGTAAAAGAGAACGGCGAAGTGATCGTCGAAGGTCACATCATCGGACGCTTGCAGGGTTTTGAATTCGCAGCCGACGCTTCCGGCGGCGGGCCTGACGCGAAAGCATTGCGAGCCGCGGCACAAAAGGCGCTCGCGGGCGAAATCGAAAAGCGCGCGGAAGAAATCGACAAGGCGGGCGACGACAAGATCGTACTCGCAAACGATGGCCTCGTTCGCTGGAACGGCGAGCCGGTAGCAAAGCTAATCGCCGGCGATGTCGCGATGAAGCCCCGCACCCAGTTGATCGCGGACGAGCAGCTGACCGGGCCTTCGCGAGACAAGGTTGCCGCGCGGATCGACCGCTGGCTGGATGCGCATGTCGAGAAGCTA